>JBGTDH010000278.1:0-5281 GCA_041748435.1 Pirellulales bacterium | reverse complement strand
TCATCGGCTACGAAGTGCAGAAGGTGCTGGCCCTGGTCGATTTCTTTACGCACGAGGCCGGCGAGAAGAACGATCGTCGCATCGGCGTGATGGGCTACGGCGAAGGCGGCTTGCTCGCTTTGCACGCCGGCGCTTTGGACGATCGGATCGCTTCCGTCTGCGTGAGCGGTTATTTCGACTCACGGCAAAACGTGTGGCAGGAGCCGATTTATCGCAACGTCTTCGGACTGCTGCCTGATTATGGTGACGCCGAGTTGGCCGCGATGATTGCTCCGCGGACATTAGTAATCGAGTACGCCAAGTGGCCGCCTGTTTCTGGACCGCCGGCGCAACAAGCGGGCCGTAGCGGCGCTGCGCCGGGGCGCATCGAGACGCCGAGCATCGGATCGGTGGCTCGCGAGCAAGGACGAGCGGCGCGCTTGGTAGAAGAAAGCAAGAATAAAATCAATAGTACATCTAGTGCCAGAGTTGGATCGTTCGGGAATAAGACTACGCTGGAAAGCTTTCTTGGGCCAATTGGACTGGATAGCGAGGTGACTTCGCCCGCTTCGGGGAATCCAACACATCTGGTGAAGAACTTCGATTCCGCGCCGCGGCTCAAGCGGCAGATGGAGCAGTTGCTGGAAGATTCGCAGGTGCTGATGCGCGAGTCGGAGTACACGCGCGAGAAGCTGTTCGCCAAGGTCGATCGCACGTCCGTGGAGAAGTTTCAACAGACGATTGAGCCGTATCGCGAGATTTTTTACAAGGACGTGATCGGGCGATTCGATCTGCCGCTGGAGAAGCCGAATCCGCGCACCCGCAAGTTGTACGACGAGCCGGCATACACGGGCTACGAAGTGCAGCTCGATGTGTTCCCGGACGTGTTGGCTTACGGCATTCTGCTGGTGCCCAAGGAGATCAAGCCGGGCGAGCGGCGGCCGGTGGTGGTGTGCCAGCATGGCCTGGAGGGGCGGCCGACGGATGTGGCCGATCCCAAGGTCGATCATCCGGCCTATCATCGCTATGCCTGCCGATTGGCAGAGCAGGGGTTTGTGGTCTATGCGCCGCAGAATCCGTACATCTTCAAGGATCGTTTTCGTTCCTTGCAGCGGAAGGCGAATCCGTTGGGCAAGACGCTTTTTTCGATCATCGTGCCGCAGCATCAGCAGACGGTCGATTGGCTGGCGTCTCTCGATTTCGCCGATCGCGAGCGAATCGCCTTCTATGGCCTCTCTTACGGCGGCAAGACGGCCATGCGCGTGCCGGCCCTGGTGAAGGGCTACTGCCTCTCCATCTGCTCGGCCGATTTCAACGAGTGGATATGGAAGAACGCCTCCCTGCGGGCCGGCTACAGCTACGTGGGCACGGGCGAATACGAGATCTTCGAGTTCGACCTGGGGAACACCTTCAATTACGCCGAGATGGCCGCCCTGATCGCCCCCCGGCCCTTCATGGTGGAGCGCGGGCATCGCGACGGCGTGGGCCCGGACCATTGGGTCGCTTACGAATACGCCAAGGTCCGCCGACTGTATGTCGATCTCAAGATCGCCGACCGCACCGAGATCGAATTCTTCGATGGCCCCCACACTATCAACGGCGTGGGCACGTTCGCGTTTCTGCGCCAGCACCTTAATTGGCCGTCCCAGCAATAAACTCCTGTTCTAGTGAGGGCGTTAAGGGGCAAGCGAAGCTTGTAAACCGTTGCGCCACGCGGTATTCTGAATTTGTCGTGATCGCGGCCGCCAAGGGGCTTCCGCATCGCGCCAGCCCGCCAGAATCGCCACGTCGAGGCCGTTGTGGCGAACCCGCCTGGATCGACGCTCTTTGTTGGGAAAAGTCGCATGCTTCCATCGCGCCACTTCGTCCTTATGCTGGTAACCGTGCTCGGGGCGAGTGTGTCCTGGGCTGATGAGACGGCCACGGTAAGCTTCTACAAGGACGTTCGCCCCCTCTTGCAAGAACATTGCCACGGTTGCCACCAGCCGGCCAAGCCGATGGGCGGACTGGTGATGACCAGTTATGAGGGACTCAAAAAGGGTGGCGAAAGTGCGGAGGCGGCTTTCATGGCCGGCAAGCCCGAGAAGAGTCCCCTCCTGGTCCAGATCACGGCGGCCGAGGGTGAGAAGCCTGCCATGCCCAAGGATCGCCCGGCTCTGGCCGCCTCGCAGGTCGAGATTATCAAGCGTTGGATTGCCGAAGGCACCAACGACGACACGCCTCCGATGGCCCGCGAGTCGATCGACATGAGCCATCCGCCGGTGTACACGCTGGCCCCGGTCATCACCGCATTGGACTATTCGCCGGACGGCAAGCTCTTGGCCGTCAGCGGCTATCACGAAGTGTTGTTGCATGCCGCCGATGGCGCGGGCCTTCAGGCCCGGCTGGTGGGACTCTCGGAGCGGATCGAGTCGGCCGTGTTCTCGCCGGATGGCAAGCAGTTGGCCGTCACGGGCGGTTCCCCCGGCCGCTTCGGCGAGGTGCAGGTCTGGGATGTCGAAGCTCGCGAGTTGAAGCTGTCCCACCTGGCAACCTACGACACGGTCTACGGCGCAAGCTGGTCTCCCGACGGCAAGCTCGTGGCCTTTGGCTGCGGAGACAACACGCTGCGGGCCATTGAGGTGGCCACGGGCAAGCAGGTGCTCTATCAAGGCGCTCACAGCGATTGGGTGCTCAACACCACGTTCTCCATCAAGGGATCGCATGTGATCTCGGTGAGCCGAGATCGTTCGATGAAGCTCACCGACGTGGCTACGCAACGCTTCGAGGACAACATCACCAGCATTACGCCTGGAGCGCTCAAGGGGGGGCTGATGGCCATCGATCGCCATCCCACACGGGAAGAAGTTGCAGTGGGCGGGGCCGATGGCGTGCCCAAGCTGTTCCGCATCTATCGCGAGCAGGGGAAGGAACGCAAGATCGGCGACGACTTCAATCTGATTCGCAACTACGAAACCATGCCGGGCCGGCTGTTCGATGTGCAGTTCAGCCGCGATGGCAGCCGGATCGTGTGCGGCTCCAGCAAAGACAACACGGGCGAGGTTCGCGTCTACTCCACCGACGACGCCAAGCTGGTTTCCAAGCTCGCGATTGCGAAAGGCGGCGTGTATGCCGTGGCGTTCAATCCGGCCGGCACGCACGTGGCCTCCGCCGGCTTCGACGGCCTGATCCACCTCAGCGATGCCGCCAGTGGTGAGTTGATCAAGGAATTCCCCGCCGTGCCGCTGACTCCCGCCGTGGCGGCTAAATGACCCATAAAGCCAAATGACTCATAAAGCCGCGACCGCTGGTCGCGGTCTTCATTCCCGAAGGATGCCCCATGAGAAGCAGCTACTTCGCCCTTGTGACGCTGGCCGCCAGTTGCGCTTTCGCCGCCGAGAAACTTCCCCCCAACGCGAAGATCGTGGGCCTGGAAGTGTTTCCCGGCAAGATCGATCTGGCTCACGGCTACGACTATCGGCAGCTTCTGGTCACCGGCCGCACCGCCGCCGGCGAAGTGATTGATGTCACGCGCCACGTAGCGCTGGAGGCGCCCGAGACGCTCGTGTCCCTCACGCCGCTGGGTTTGATCCGCCCCACGGCCAACGGAGAAGGGCAACTGAAGCTCACGCTGGGCGACCAATCCCTGTCGGTGCCGATCGTGGTCACAGGCCAGGGCTCAGACTATCCGGTGAGCTTCGTGCGGGATGTGATGCCCGCCATGAGCAAGCTGGGCTGCAACGCCGGCACGTGTCACGGCGCGCAGGACGGCAAGAACGGCTTCAAGCTCTCGCTCCGCGGGTACGATCCGATGTTCGATCATCGCGCGCTGACCGACGACCTGGCGGGTCGCCGCTTCAATCGCGCGGCCCCCGATCACAGCCTGATGCTGCTGAAGCCTGCCGGCGTGGTGCCGCATGTGGGGGGCCTATTGATGAAGCCGGGCGAGCCATCCTACGAGTTGCTGAAGGCCTGGATTGCCGCCGGCGTGAAGCTGGATCTGGAAAGTCCGCGCGTGGCCAGCATCGAGTTGTTTCCCAAGAACCCCGTGGTGCCGCTGCCGGGCATGAAGCAGCAAGTGGTGGTGATGGCCACCTACACCGATGGCTCGCTGCGGGATGTATCTCAAGAGGCCTTTGTGGAGAGCAGCCTGGCGGAGACGGTGGAGGTCGACAAGTTTGGACTCTCGACCGCTGTGCGCCGCGGAGAGGCGGCCTTGCTGGCCCGGTACGAAGGCGCTTACGTCGCCACCACCATCACCGTGATGGGCGACCGCTCCGGCTACCAGCGGCCAGAAACGCCGGAGCACAACTACATCGACAAGCTCGTGTATCAGAAGCTGGAGCGGGTGAAGGTGCTCCCCAGCGGCCTATGCACCGATGCCGAGTTCATTCGCCGCGTCTATCTCGATCTGACCGGACTGCCGCCCGAGCCCGAGGTGGTGCTGGCCTTTATCGCCGACGCGCGCGACACCCGCGTCAAGCGAGACGAGCTGATCGACCGCCTGGTGGGCAGCCCCGAGTTTGTGGAGAACTGGACCAACAAATGGGCCGACTTGTTGCAGGTGAACAAGAAGTTTCTGGGGGATGAAGGCGCATGGGCCTTCCGCAACTGGATTCGCCAGGCCATCTCCACGAACATGCCCTACGACCAGTTTGCCCATGCGGTGCTCACGGCCAGCGGCTCGACCCTGGAGAACCCGCCCGCCGCGTACTACAAGGTGTTGCGGACTCCGGAAGACACGATGGAGAACACCACGCAGTTGTTTCTGGCCATCCGGTTCAACTGCAACAAGTGCCACGATCATCCGTTCGAGCGTTGGACGCAGGACCAGTACTATCAGCTCTCGGCTTATTTCGCGCAGGTCGGACGCAAGGATGATCCCGCCTTCGCGGGCAAGAAGATCGGCGGCACGGCGGTCGAAGGGGCCAAGCCGCTGGTGGAGGTGGTCTACGATTCCGGCAGCGGCGATGTGACGCATGCCCGCACCGGCGTGGTCACACCTCCCAAGTTGCCCTTCACGCACGGAGACTTGGCAAGCTCCGGCCAGCCGCGCCGCGAGCAGTTGGCTCATTGGCTGACGTCGAAAGACAACCCCTACTTCGCCAAGAGTTACGTTAACCGCATCTGGAGCTACTTGCTGGGCGTGGGCATCATCGACCCGATCGACGACATCCGCGCTGGCAACCCGGCAACAAACCCCGAGCTGCTCGATCGGCTCTCCAGCGAGTTCCTGGCCTCGGGACTTGATGCCCAATTGCTGTTCCGGACGATTTGCAAGTCGCGCACGTATCAGCATTCGATCCAGACCAGCAAGTGGAAC
>JBGTDH010000277.1:0-4430 GCA_041748435.1 Pirellulales bacterium | reverse complement strand
GCCGTGACCAGCTACCGGCTGACCGTCGATCATCGCGGCTGGACGGCCGAGGAATGCTGGCACGATCGGACCTGGAACCCCAACTGGTTTGTGGCCGCACAAGCCGAACCCGATGCCTGGACCATCGAGGCCGCCGTGCCGCTGGAGGAAATCACCGGCCAGTTCCCCACTGCTAAAAACGTCTGGGCCATCGGTGCCCAGCGCATCGTCCCCGGCGTCGGCTTCCAGTCCTTCAGCCAACCCGCGGCCGTGCAACTCCAGCCCCAAGGCTTCGGCTACCTGCTGTTCGAATAGCTGGATCGGCAGAGTTGACGCTCGCTATAATGCATGGATGGGTTGCCACGCTTCGAGGTGAGACGATGGGCATTCGTTCGCAGATGATTATCCAACCCGCGGTGCGCTATCCCGAGACCGACGGTCTGCCGATGGCCGAGAACACGCTGCAGTTCCAATGGATTGTGACCATCAAGGAAGGGATCGACGCCTTGTTTCGGCGCGATCCGATGGTCTTTGTGGCCGGCGACCTGTTCTGGTATCCCGTCGAGGGCAACAACAAGATCCGCTCCGCGCCGGACACGATGGTGGTCTTCGGCACGCCCAAAGGCCATCGCCGCTCTTACCTGCAATGGGAGGAGGATGGCATTGCGCCGCAGGTCGTGTTCGAGGTACTTTCCCCGAGCAACCGTCTGGGCGAGATGCGGGGCCGCTTCGAGTTCTTTCAATTCTACGGCGTCGAAGAGTATTACCTCTACGATCCGGATGAAATCGTACTCACTGGTTGGAAGCGTCAGGAGGGAGAATTCGTCGAGATTCCCGAGATTAATGGATGGGTTAGCCCGCGCTTAGGAGTCCGCTTCGACATGGGCGGCGACGTGCTGCGGCTGATCGGTCCCGATGGCGTGGCCTTCTTGACGTACGTCGAACTTTACGAATCGCGGGGCGAAGCCATTGACCAGATGCTCGCCGAACGCCGTCGAGCGGATCGAGAGCGCCAGCGGGCCGAGATGCTGGCCGCGCAGTTGCGCGCCTTGGGCATCGAGCCGGAAGCGTGAGAGCCAAGTCTATCCGGCGATCTTGGCGTACGCTTCGCCTTCGTTAAGAGTCGGTCGCTCGGGGCGGCCTTTGTGGCGATAGACCAGGCCCATGTGATCGAGACCGAGCAGCCACAAGATCGTGGCGTGCAGATCGTGAACGTGCAGGCGATCCCGCACGGCGTGCAGGCCCACTTCGTCCGTCTCGCCGATCACCTGCCCGCCGCGCACGCCGCCGCCGGCCATCCACATGGTGAAGCCGGTGGGATTGTGGTCGCGGCCGTCCCCCTTCTCGCTCATGGGCGTGCGGCCAAACTCGCCCCCCCAGATCACGAGCGTGTCTTTCAGCAGCCCGCGCTGCTTAAGATCGATCAATAAACCAGCGACCGGTTTGTCCATCGCGCGGCACAGCCCGGAGTGGTTGCTCTCGATTTTGCTGTGCGCGTCCCACTTGCTGCCCGTGCCGTGATAGAGCTGCACGAACCGCACACCGCGCTCCACCATCCGGCGGGCCAGCAGGCAGTTGCGGCCGAAATCGGCGGTTTCCTTCTGCTCCATGCCGTACAGGTCCCGCGTGGTCTGCGTTTCGCTGGTTAGATCGACTGCCTCCGGCGCTTCGGCCTGCATGCGGAAGGCCAGCTCGTAGCTCTTGATGCGGGCTTCCAGCTCCGTCTGCTCGGAGCGCTGGCCGGCATATTGGCGATTCAACTCGGCCAGATAGTTGAGCTTGCCGCGCTGCTGCTCCTCGCTCACGCCTTGCGGATTGGTCAGATTGAGAATCGGCTCGGCTCCCGAATTCAGACGCGTGCCTTGATGCACCGCCGGCATGAAGCCCGGCCCCCAGTTGCGCGGCCCGCCGACCACCTGGCCGTTGTTGTCTTGAATCACCACGAAGGCGGGCAGATTCTCGTTCTCGGTCCCGAGTCCGTAGTTCACCCAGGCGCCCAGCGAAGGCCGTCCGCCGAGGATGCTGCCCGTGTTCATCTGGCACACGCCGCCGGCATGGTTGATGCCGTCGCTCCAACAAGAGCGAATGACCGCCAGTTCATCCACGCACTGGGCCGTGTGCGGGAGCCAATCGGAGACCCACAGGCCGCTTTCGCCGTGCTGCTTCCACTTGCGGGGCGAGGCCAACAGCGGCGCATCGCGCTCGCCCATCGCCGTGATGACCGATCCAAAGCTCTCCGGCAACGGCTTGCCGGCCAACTCCGCCAGCTTGGGCTTGGGATCGAACAGATCGATATGGCTCGGGCCCCCTTCCATGAACAGGAAGATCACGCTCTTAGCCCTGGCCGGATGATGCGGTCCTGCCTTGGCCGCCCCCTTAACGCCCGGCGCCGCAACAGCCTGTTGCCCCAACAAGTACGCCAACGGCACAGCGCCGAAGCCGGCCCCCGCGCGCGTTAAGAACTCCCGTCGCGTGCGGAGAATCTCGTGATGAGGCAACGGAGCCCTATTGGATAGCACAGTCATGTCCTTCGTGTGATTACTCATGATGCCAGCGCTCGCGGCGCCCTCTCCGTCACCGTAACGGCGGCGTCGAGAAGTTTGGCTGGTAGATATTTTTCATCCATCGTCGTCAGGCAGATTGCGGCAGCGTCTCCGATTTGATCGGAAAGCACCTGCCAGACCCGCTGCAGGCCAAGGGGATCGAGGCCGGCTGTATCCAAGATGATCGTACTCGCGCGCCGCGCCAAAGCGGCCTGAATTGCCAACAAGCGTCGGGGAGTTGCGCCGCATAGGTGAGACACAGGGGTATCGCCGCATAGGTCGACTCGCTCCAGCCACGATCGCCCCGCCTCGGCCGATAGACCGGACTGCCGGCAGAACCACTCCAACGCTCTCTCGCGGTGGAAGATCTCGCGAAGTCGCGATCGAGGATAGGGCCATTCGATGAACACGACTTCCCCCAAGACTTGAAAGAACTCCCGCGAGCAGGTGGTCAACAACTCCGTCAGTCGTCCATAGGGGAACCGATGTGAACTCGGCAGCCCGACTCGGACGATCTCTCCCGACCGCACTTCGAAGGCCGGCACCCAATACTCGTCGATGGCGAAACCCCGGCACGAATAGCGGAACGTGCTCATCATTTCGGGCCTCAGATTCCCATGCGATAGAGGATCCACGAAAGCCATCCACGCGTCGGCAGCCGGCCATCCATCGCCGGACGCGAGGGCCGCCATATTCCGTGTTCTAGCAATCGATCCAGGCACGAACGATCGCCGGTCTCCCAGTAAACTTCCAATGCGGCGTTCACTCGATGATGTCCATCACCAAGATAATAGACGCTCTTCTCGTCCCGCCAGCCAACGATTCTTCCCCCAACGCCCTCATAATCAAATCGTTCGGCAAGCATGTCTGCCTTGATTGCATCAATTACCTCGGGCCGCGGCAAGACGGGTTGTCCGATGCCGGAGCGAATCCGTGGCAGCGTCGATCTGCGGAACCAGCTTGGCACAACTCAATCCACATACAGAAACTCGTTCGAGTTCAGCAGCACGTGGCAGAAATCGAGGACCGCCGTGTCGCGGGTATTGGAGGCGGTTTTTCCGAGAGTGTGGGGTAGCAGGCCGTTAGACGATGCAGACGTGTCGACGTAGAAGCCGGGATCGTTCTCGAATCGCCAGAATCCGACCGTCTTGTCGTGCGGCTTGACGCCGTTGATCAACAGCTCGGCGGGCGTTAGTGCCGCCGCCGTCAGCCGCACGTCGTCGATCAGGCCGTCCCAACCACTGGTGGCGTTCTTGTCTCGCCCGCCGATCACCAGATCGAGCGCCGGCCGATAGTGGCCCGTCACCTGATGCACCACGCTCACGCTGGCCGTGGGCTTGTCGTCCGTCAGATCATGCACAAAGAACGTAACGCCCGCCTGACTGGTGTCGGCAATCTTCACACTGCAAGCCACGTAGTAGGGCTTGTTGAGCTCCAGATGCAAGCCCGAGGCCAGCACCTCATACGGGGCCGCGCCTTGGGACAGATCGCCGGAGAGCTGCAGGATCAGATTCCGCGGTTCGTACTTCGATTTCTCGCTCGTCACGCCCAACGCCCAGCCGGCGTGCTTGTTGTCTCCATCCCAATGGCTCACGATCGTGCGAACCGTAGCATCTGCAAACAGCGAGCGGAGCATCACAAACGCCTCGATCGTGAAATCACCCTCCGGCAACGAGGCATTGCTCTTCACGCGCAGCCGGGGCTGCGGGCTGCCCGGCTCCAGCACTGCCGCCAGGCCGCCGCGCTCCGGCATCGCCTGCGTCACGGGAGCGGGAAATTGCTCCAAGGTCTGCCCCGTCCGGCGCGATTGCTCGCGCAGAAACACCATCGCGGCCTCGCGCTCCTGTGGGTGGGGCTCGCGGGAGAAGATAGCCCGCCAGGCGGAATCAACCAGCGTGTCATCGCCGG
>JBGTDH010000276.1:0-2487 GCA_041748435.1 Pirellulales bacterium | reverse complement strand
GCGGCCAGCAGCAGGCCGAGGCTCTCCAGAATCGTCCCCAGCCACATGGCAAACACGAGGTATCGATCCCAGCGGTCCCGGATCGCGCAATCCACGAACTGCCAGATCGTCCCCAGCATAGCGAGCGTGATGAGCGTGAGCAGCAAGCCGCGCCCGAGGCGAGCCAGTCGGGTATGGCTGCGTCCGGCGAACATCTCGCGCCACAACAAGGGGCGATTCTGCAACTGCGGACGCAGCCAGCGCTTGGAGTTTGGGGCCGGACGCGCGACCCCCGCGCCAAACGTCAGACGGCGCAAACTGTAGGTGGAGAACAAAACGAGTATTGCAGAGAGCACGAGGTGGATGGCCGCCATCTGCCAAAGCGCGGACCACCGATCGTGTTCCGTCTGCGATCCATCCAGCACCGTGCCAATGACGCGCAGCGGGTTCACGTAGCGAAGGGTTTGCGCCAGCTCGTTGGCCACGCCCGCCAGTGCGCTGCCGCTGGTTAATCCACTCACAAGCGGCGGCCCGAGGATCAAGAGAAACAGAATGGCATACGTGCCCGCCACGGCTTCCCTCGAGCGGCGCGAGACGGTGGATGCGGCCAGAGCGATGCTGGTCACGGCAAGAATGGTGGAGAGAGTGACCGCCGTGACCTGGAAGAGTTGCGTGGGCGTAATGCCCCCCAGCAACATGGCGATGGCCAGCACCGGCACGCCTGCCAGGACCGCCGCGGTAAGCTGTGCCACGGCGGCGGCCAGCTTATCGAACACGATCTCGGCGCTGGTGAGGTGGGTGGTGAACAAATATTCGATCGTGCGCCGCTCGCGCTCGCGCGCGATCGCCCCGGCGGCCATGGCCGGCCCAAGCAGGAGCACGGCCGCCAACTGCAGCATCGCGAAGCTGCGCAGGTAGTTGTGCGCGAAATCGGCCGCCTCGTGAATGTTGTCGGTGGACTCCAGACCAAAAGAGATGAGATAAACCAGCACCAGCACGACCAACAACAACGCGGCGTACATCATTCGCCACAGGTAGTAGCGTGCGCGCCGTGCGCTGGTCACAAGCTCCAGTTGGAACACCGGGCCAAACATGGGGCAATCGACAAGGAGGTTGCGGACGTGAATCTCGCCAGCCGCTACTCTCCCTTGTTCCGCGGGCCGTGTCTACCGGCGAGGGGAATCGGGTCTCCGGATGCGTGATGCCCCATGTAACGCGTCGGGTCCGGTAACTCGGCGGCGCGAAAGGCGGTCTGCCGCTCGCCGCACTTGTTGCACACGCCACAATGGCGGCCGTCGACCGGAGCAATGCAAGAAAACGTCAGCTCCAAGGGCATCCCGCGCCCCAGCCGCATGACTTCCGGTTTGTGCAGATGGCCGAAGGGGCGTTCGATTGTCAGCGGCGCCTTGGCAGCCAGGCTGAGCGCGGTTTGATACGCCTGAAAGAAACGCTCCGTGGCATCGGGAAAAGGATTGGATCCCAGCAGCGCCAATGCCAGGTGTTGGATGCCGTGCAGTTGGCACCATAACGCCGGCTTGATCAACAGCAGAGGATTGCGACCCGGCAAGTAGACGGCCTCGTCCGGCGTGCTGGCATCGGGCGCCGCTCCCTCTCCCAGGCTCCAATGATCGTGATATACGTCGGTCAGCGGCAATTCCAACTCGACCAGCATCTCCAGACGGGCGGATCGCAGCGACTCGCAGAACCGTCGCACGGCTCGCAATTCTTCCGCCTCCCACTGCAAATGGCAGCGCACATAGAACGGCTGCACCCGATGCCCCTGATCGAGCAGGTGGCCCAGCAAAATCGAGCTGTCCAACCCGCCGCTGGCGAGCAGGCCCATCGTCGGCGGCACGGTAGGCGAGGTCATGGCAACGGCGTCTGGCGTGGGCATAACGAGCGGACGCTCCCAGTGTATCCTGCCACGATACTCTCCGCTGCATTCTGTCGATGGCAAGATTTTTGCTTGGGTCTCGAATATCCTGCCATAAGTGCAGTCCGAATGGATTTGCTCAGTATCCGCGTTATCCGCTCCCATCCGCGCGATCCGCGGTGTTCCGGTTTTCGTCCTCCAATCACGAACGGTTGAAAACTTCATGGCCACCGCAATCTCGCCCGTCAACGACACGCATCTCAAATCAATCGGATACCTGCTGTGGGTGTTCGGCTTTACCGGCGCGCACCGCTTCTACTATGGCAAGCAGATTACCGGCACGATCTGGTTTTGCACCCTGGGATTGTTCGGCGTTGGGTGGCTGATCGACCTGTTCCTGATTCCCGCAATGGATCGCCAGGCCGATCGTCGCTATCATGCCGGGCCGATCGATTACACCGTGGCCTGGATTCTGCTCACCTTCCTCGGCATTTTTGGTGTTCACCGCTTCTATCTGGGTAAATGGATCACGGGCATCCTGTACCTCGCCACGGGCGGCCTGTTTCTCGTCGGCTGGCTCTACGATCTGTGGACGTTGAACGGACAGGTGAGCGAGAAAAACTATGAACTGGCCC
>JBGTDH010000275.1:0-7950 GCA_041748435.1 Pirellulales bacterium | reverse complement strand
GCCGCTTGTAGTTCAACTCCACGAGATCCGTATCCGCCTCGGCCTGGATCAGGGCATCTCGCGATTCTTGAATCTCTTGCTTCCGCGGGCCGGCCAGCGCCTCTTGATACTGGGCGTTGGCCTGATCGCGCAGTGCCACGGCCCGCGCAATCTCCTCGGAGCGGAAGCCTTGCGTGAGTTTCTCCAACTCGGCGGAGGCGGCGGCCAGCGTGGCTTGAGACTCGGCCAAGCGTTGCTTGAGGTCGTAGGGCTCCAACCGCACCAGCAGGTCGCCGCGGGAGACGCGCGCTCCTTCTTCGACCAGCACCTCCTGCACGCGGCCGCCGATGCGGGAACCCAAGCGAATCTCGTCGGCCTCGATGAATCCGGAGATCTTGAGCGGCTCGACCTGCATCTGCCGCCAGAGAAGCGCCCCCAGGCCCAGCACCACGATCAGCGCAGGAAGTGCGATGTGCTTCATAGGGTGCCAGATCCAACGAGTTAAGAATTCTTGGAATCGAAGTATACCGTGTGCCGTGCTTCCCACACGCGTGTGGCGCCGCGAAGGAGCCGCACTTCCAGATCCAGCGGATGTTCGATCGGGGCAGTGGTGTGGGATGTCAATGTAAACGGAGCACCCACGGCCAGGGCGGCGTAGAGCAGTTCCTCCTCCGGGGATCGCACCACAACCTCCAACGGCGCGTCGCAGGCCTCGCCCGCAATGCAGCCCTCCAAGCGCAACGTGGGTTGCTGATCGAGGAGTGACCAAAGGAACCGGCAGGGATTCAAGAACTGCCGCTCGCGAACTTCCAGCCGCACTTCACCGATCGGACCGCCGGGCGATTCAACCTCGAACTGCACTTCGTTGCTCGCGCGCAATATCGCAGTGATCTCGAACTCGCAGGCATGCGTCGCTGTTACGTCGCCCAAGACTTGCCCATTGCAGGCGATCTGGCCGAAAGCGTTGGCGCCTTCGCACACCAGCCACACATGTTCGTGCGGGTCCAAGCCGGTCGGTTGATGGAACGCGCGGCGATAACGCACGCGTCCGCGAAACGCAGGCCCCAGCATGGCGCCCGAATCGCCGGGCAGCTTCACGCGTCCGGCCCGCACAGCTGCGTCGCCGGAGACGGCTTCAAACTCCCACGGCCCGCGCAGGCGAATGGTGTGCGGATAGCGGGGCATCTATTCTTCGCTCCCCGGTTCGCGAGCCAAGGCCAGGGCATAAGCCGTGGCATGGCTGCGGCAGTGGGAGATGCTCACCAAGACCTGGCCGATGCGTTGTTGCTCAACGATCTCCCGCGCGCCGCCCCCCAGCGCCACGATGGGGCGGCCCGAGGTATCGTTGCGCACTTCGACATCGCGCCAACTGATCCCGCGACGCCACCCGCTGCCCAGCGCCTTGAGGACCGCTTCTTTCGCAGCCCAACGGCCGGCAAAGTGCTGCGTGGCCTGGCGGCGGCTCTGGCAATATTGGATCTCATACGGCGTGTAGACGCGCGTGATGAACAGCTCGCCGTGCCGCTCGATCATCTGCGCAATCCGCAGACACTCGACGATATCGGTGCCGATGCCCAGGACGTTCAAGATGGCCTCGCCGTGAGGTGCCGGATCACTCGGATAAGATGAGCATTATTGTAACGGAGGTGGCGCGGGATCGTCAGCCGACGGCGACGTGCGACGCGCAGGCCATTGGCAGGAGCAATACCAGGCCGCAGCCACGGCGGCCGCCACGGTAAGCAAACCATCGAACGCCCACGACATCCACACGCCGGCGCCGTGCAGTTGAAGCGGGCCGTAAAAACGCTCGCGGGCTGAATAGTGCAGGAAGTCGGCCAACGGCATCGGCTTGAGATCGGCCAGGGCCTGCTCAAGCAGTTGCAACGGCGGATTCTTGAGCCGCGTGGTTTCGTAGTTCGCCAGATACTGCCGGTGGGCAAAGAAATGTTGCCCCCCGAAGAACGTCAATCCGGCCAGCGCCGCGGCCATTAAAACCGCGCGGCGACGCAGGTCGGGCCAGACTTTGATGAGCGCCGCCACGGCCGCACCGGAAATGGCCCCCATCAGCAGCGGAAAGACCAGAACGGGCGACCAGTGCATCTGGATCGGGACTGCGATGCGAGCCAACATCACGCCCAGCAAGACGGCCGCCGCGAACAGGGCGACCACGACGGATTTTGCCGGCGGCGATGTTGCAGACGTGGGCATCGTTGCATTCTACTCAGGCCAAGCCGCCGTCTGTACCATAGTTCCTTCATTCAACAGTTGGAGGTCGCAGCAATGCCGCAAAACATGCTGGGTGCATATGGCGCTTGGGCCGCCGGAATAGTCGGTGACGAGCCGGCGCGGCTGTCGTTCCGCAACGCGCGGCATACTGATCTGAATGCATGGCGGGTGGCGGCGCGCAATCGTTTGCAGGAATGCCTGCTGCAACCGGAGACCGGCGGATTGCCGCAGGCCAACGTGCAACATCAGTTCCAATACGATGGTTTAGATGTGGAGCATCTCTCCTGGCAGCTTCCCTACGGTCCGCCGACGGAAGCGGTGTTCCTCAAGCCGGCGGGGGCCAAGGGAAAGCTGCCGGCGGTGCTGGCCCTGCACGATCATGGCGGGAACAAGTATTTCGGCACTCGCAAGATTTCACAGATCAGTCCCGAGCGGCATCCGCTGATGATACGCCATCAGGAGCGTTACTACGGTGGCGTCCCGTGGGCCAATCAACTGGCCAAACGCGGCTATGCCGTGCTCGTTCACGATGCCTTCCCCTTTGCCAGCCGCCGCGTGCGAGCGGGTGACGTGCCGCCGGTCATCAAGGGAGATTTGCAGGAAGTGCAGCCCGAGTCCGAGGCGGAGATCGAAGCCTACAACCGCTTCGCCGGCGGTCACGAGCATCTGATGGCCAAGAGCCTGTTCTGCGCCGGCACCACCTGGCCCGGCGTGTTCACGGCCGAAGATCAGCGGGCGCTCGATTACCTGTGTTCACGGCCCGAGGTCGACGCCAAACGCGTGGGCTGCTGCGGTCTCTCCGGCGGCGGGATGCGCACGGTTTATCTGGCCGGCGTCGATGAGCGGATTGCCTGCGCGTGCTGCGCGGGCATGATGACCACGTGGCGAGACTATCTGTTGAACAAGTGCTACACGCACACCTGGATGATCTACATCCCCGGCTTGCCTCGCGATCTCGATTATCCTGAGATTCTCGGCCTGGCCGTGCCCAAGCCGATGCTGGTGCTCAACTGCAATCAGGATGCTCTCTTCACGATTCCGGAGATGCAGCGAGCCGACCAGATTCTAACCGACGTGTACCGCAAGGCGCAGGCCTCGGATCGCTACCGAGCCGCCTTTTACGAAGGTGGCCACAAATTCGATCTCCCCATGCAGGCGGAAGCCTTCGCCTGGTTCGACCGCTGGCTGAGGTAGTTGCTCCAAGAGAGGCGGGCGTCGGCGCAGTACGCCAACGGCGTTGAATAGCACAGCCCAGGGTCAGCGATGCGGCGCAGCCGCGAGCGCCACCCTGGGTGAGCGAGTAGAATTGCACACAACCCTGAAGGGGTTGGATCGCGGTTCGGCGGAGTTATCGAACCCCTTCAGGGTTCCCGGTATCCGATCGACGGATGACCCAGGGTTGCGCGGCTGTGCCGCTGACCCTGGGCTGTGTTATCAAACGCCTTTGGCGTAAAGCGGGAAGAGATCGATGGCGCGCTCAATCACGCCAGCGACGTTTGCGCATACGCCAGGCATTCGCGGACGTTGCGGTCTTCGATTGCCAGTTGCTCGGCGGGGGGCAGAGCCGAGATTTTGGGCAAGTCCTTTTCGCCCGCGTGCCGGCGAACCATCGTCAAGGCGGAGGCCAATTGCTGGGCGGGCACGTGGTCGAACGTGGCCCAATAGCGCGGCGTGAGACAGGGGATGCGCAGCGGGTCGCGGGTCATCATCTCCAAGTGCAATCGCAGCTCCGGGTGTGCAGTGCGCAGCACGGAGACAATTTGCTTCAGGTCCAGGAAGCCCGTGCCAAGCGGAACTTCGGCCAGCAGGAAGCCCTCCGGGTACTCACGCACGCCCATGTCTTTGAGATGGCAGGCGAACGCCCAGGGAGCCAACGTCTTGACCACTTCCAGCGGGTCTTCCAGCAGAGCGATGTTGTTGCCCGTGTCGACGCAGCAGCCGATGTACTCGCTGCCCAGGCTGCGAAGCAAATCGGCCAGGTCGCCCGCTCGATAGTCTTTGTGATTCTCGATCGCCAGGCGCACGCGATGCCGTTCGAGAATTGGACGGGCCAGTTCGAGCGACTTGCGTGCCCCGCGCTCGAACTCGCGGTACTCCTCCAAGCGCTCGAAGACTTCGTAGCGTCGGCCGCCGAGCATCACGGTTCGCAGCACGCGGGCGCCGGCCTGTTGAGCAGTGAGCACTTCCGCTTCGAACCGCGCCACATCGGCCTCTTTGAGCGGCGTGCGAATCGCGCCTTCCACGCTCATCTGCAACGCGGCCGCGCGATCGCGCAAGCGTTCGCACCAGGCGGAGTCGTGTTGGCCCAGCGGCAACTGCACGGAGCCGGCTTCGCGGGCATGGCAGAACTCCAGGAATCGCAGCGGATCGTCGAAGGCCTTGTCCCTCTCCTGGCGCGAGCGAATGCCATAGGAATGAATGATCACACCCAAGCGGGAAGGTGTGACGGGGGCGGCTCGGCATGTGGTGGTCAGCGAAGCACAGGCGGCAGCGGCCACGAATTGACGTCGAGTAATCATTGGTTCAATTCTCCAAATCATCCCAACAAAGCGCTTAGTTCCCGATCCCACGGTGCGCGGTACGGCCGCGTCAGTTGTGCGTTCAATTCGCGGTCGCCGACAATCTTCTCGCCGGCGGCATCCCACAGAGCCTTGCGTCCGCTGCGGAGCGAGAGATTGGCCAGATGGCAGGCGATGGAAACGCGGTGAGCACTCGGCAAATCCGAAATCGGCTCGCGGCGCGAGCGCATGCAATCGAGAAAGTTCCGCACGTGATCCGTGAACTGCGCGCGGCTATCGCCCGTCTTGTCTTCCAAGCTGCCTGCTTTGAGCTTGCGAGGCCCCGTAGGCGGCACGCTTTGCGGTCCGCCGACGGGATGATCGGCGAACGTCGGAATCTGATTCACGGCGGGAATGTCGGGATCGCCTGTGATGGTGAATCCGCTGCGCGTGATGCCGAGCGTGCCCTTCGTGCCGTGGAACTCCAGCGGAGCGCCGGAATCCCGCCCACGCGAGGCTTCGCGCAGAGACCAGGCCGCGGTCCAGCCGTCGAACTCGAAGATGGCATCCTGCGTGTCGGGCGTCTGGCCGTTATCGGTCAGAGCGTAGCGGCCCCCGGCGCTGGTGACCGCTTTCAACGTCTCCAGGCCGAGGATCCAATCCACAATGTCCAGCGAGTGGGCGCCGAGGTTCGTCATCTGGCCGCCGGAGTAATCCCAGAACCAGCGGAAGTGGTACAGCCCGCGGTTCGCGTTGTAAGGCACCAGCGGCGCGGGGCCGAGCCACAGGTTCCAATCCAGATCGGGGGGCGGATCGCCCGCGGGCGGATTGCCGAAGCCCGGCGTGATGTTTCGCAGCGACTGCATCCGCACCGACACGACTTTGCCGATCGCGCCGGAACGAATCAGCTCGCGCGCCCGCTGATAGTGTTTGCCCGAACGCTGCTGCGTGCCGACTTGCACAACGCGTTGGTGACGCCGCGCCACGTCGATCATCCAGCGGCCTTCCTGCACGAACAGCGTGAGGGGCTTCTCGACGTACACATCTTTGCCGGCGGCACAGGCCAGCATGGTCATCATCGCATGCCAATGATCGGGGGTGGAGATCACCACGGCATTGATGTCGCGATCGTCCAGCAAGCGGCGAAAATCAGCATGCCCGGGCACGTTCTCGCCGATCAGCGCCTGGCATTCCGCCAGCCGGCCGCGATGCGCCTCGGCCGCGCCCGCCAATCGCACATCGGGCTGCGCTTTGAAATCCAACACATGCCGCTTGCCGATCAGCCCGAAGCCGATGATGCCCACGTTAATGCGTTCGTTGGCCCCCAGCACGCGGGCATAGGCCGCCGCCGAGAGCGTGGCCGCCGCGCCCAAGGCTGGGCCGGCCGAGAGAAACGAGCGGCGTGTCACAGGGTGGTGCGGCATGGGTGATTGCATTCGGCGAGAGCAAGGTCTCTATTACCGGTCGTCCCGCGGCGCGTGTCAAGGCGCGGCGCGGGCAGTTAACTTGATGCGATTCGCCAATCACTGGATCGAGGCTGTTATGTCGTCGCGCGTGAAGTGTGCTTGCTGTGGTTTGTTGCTGCTGGGACTGCTCGCTGGTTGGGGCGGGTCCGAGGCGCCGCCGGAAGACGCTGTGACGGCACATCCGCAGATGCGGTGGTACAAGGGAAATTTGCACACGCATTCTCTGTGGAGCGACGGCAACGACTTTCCCGAGATGATTGCCGATTGGTATCGCGGGCACGGCTATCAGTTCCTGGCGCTGTCGGACCATAACGTGCTGAGCGAAGGGGAGCGGTGGATTGATGCCGACGCGGCGGCCAAGAAAGGCGCCATCGGCGGCCTGGACCGTTACCTGGCACGCTTCGGCGACAAATGGGTCAAGACGCGCGAGGTCGAAGGCAAGCAACAGGTGCGACTCAAGCCGCTCAACGAGTTTCGCTCGCTGGTCGAAGAGCGCGGCAAATTCTTGATGATTCAAGCGGAGGAGATCACCGATCACTTCGGCAAGCTGCCGATCCATATTAACGCCAGTAATGTGCGGGATGTGATCAAGCCGCAAGGCGGGGAGAATGTGCGCGACACCATTCGCAACAATCTGCTGGCGGTCGAGGCACAGAAGCAGCGCACCGGGCAGCCGATGCTGGCGCATCTGAATCATCCCAACTTCGGCTACGCGGTGACGGCGGAAGATCTGGCCGATGTGCTGGAGGAGCAGTTCTTCGAGGTCTACAACGGACACCCCGGCGTGCATCATTCGGGCGATCATCATCATGCCGGCGTGGAACGGCTATGGGATATCGCCTGCACGCTGCGCGTGGCGGAGATGCAGGCGCGGCCGCTGTATGGCTTGGCCACCGACGACTCTCACAATTACTTCGGAGATCGCGGGGCCTCTCCCGGTCGCGGCTGGGTGATGGTTCGCGCCCAGCATCTCACGCCGGAAGCCCTGATTCAGGCCATCACGCAGGGAGATTTCTACGCCTCCAGCGGCGTGACGCTGGCCGACGTGCGTTACTCGGCGAAGGACGGCTTGCTCGAAGTCGAGGTGCAGCCCGACGAGGGCGAGACCTACACGATCGATTTCATCGGCACGCTGAAAGGGTACGATTCTCGCCGTGAGCCGGTGTTGGACGAAGACGGCAAGCCGCTGGCCGTGACGTATCGCTATTCGGACGAAGTCGGTCGCGTGCTCTCAACTGCCCGCGGCCCGTCGGCCCGGTACAAGCTCAACGGCAAGGAGTTCTATGTGCGGGCCGTGGTCACGTCCAGCCAGGCGCCCGTCAACCCCGCGCTGGAGCATCAGCACAAGCAAGCCTGGACTCAGCCCGTGGGTTGGGAGAAATGGCTCGGCGGCGAGAAATAGCAGCCAGCTCTCACGCGGGCATAACCATCTGTTGCTGGCAGAAGGCGGCGAGGGCGGCTTCGTCGTTGATGCGTCGCGAGGGGATGCCTTGCGACAGTAGCCGGCCGGCGCAGGCGGCGTAACGCTCTTCGTCGAAGATGATGAGCAGAGCGCTGACGGCGTATCCGCGGCGGCGCAAATTGGCCAGCGCGAAGGCCGTTTCGTCCGGCACATCGGGGAGGATGGCCACTACGGTGGCGTCCCGCGGCAGACGACTGGAGGTCTCGGCCACGAGTTGTGCAAACGACAGACCATCGGTCAGCTCCACGCGGGCGAGCAGTTCCAGAATGCGTTCAAGCTGCTCGACGCCGCGGCGCGTGGCGACGATCAGCGGCTCCAG
>JBGTDH010000274.1:0-2573 GCA_041748435.1 Pirellulales bacterium | reverse complement strand
GGAACATACAGCTCCCGCCGCACCGGCGGCTCCGCCCAATACGTACGATTAGCCACGATCTTGCCTGCCCTCCCGGGACAAAAAACCACCCGCTAGGAATGCTAGACCGCTCGGCGATTAAATCAACAGGCCGCTTGCTCGTGGGTGAAGCAGATTGGTGGGCTCTACGTGAGTCCTCGTTAGCTTGAGAATCTCGTTCACCATCCACCAAAGGTGGATGGGGTCCGGCATCGCCACTGAAGCGGTTAGCACGTCAATCTCATTCACCATCCGGGCGAGCCGGATGGGGTCGGCCCGAGGGGACGACAAATTCAAGCGATCGGGTTGTTGCTACTCCTTCTTCGGCTGACCGGCAGCGCGGCCTTTGCCCGGCTGCGTGGGCTCAAAGGCGCGGCTCTTCAGCCAGGTGTCATACCCCTTGCCGCGGCCTCCCAGATACTTGTACGTCTCGAAGATCGCACCGTTGCCCAAGGCCCGCGGGTCTTGCTCTTCTTTCAGCATCGCTAGCATTTGCTCTCGCAGCTTGTGCCCTGTGGCCTGATAGAACGGGTCGCTGGCCAGGTTGCGGACACAATGCGGATCGTCGGTGAGCTTATAGAGCGCGTCGGGCGAACGCTTGCCGAACGACAGGTCGTAGAACTCTCCGCCGATGGCCTTCAACAATTCCTTGGTGGGACTGGGATCGCAGTTGCCGAAATCGGTCTCCGGGTTGCCTGCCGGCCAACGCTCCGGAAAGTAATTGTGGATGTACAGGAACTCCGGCGTCCGCAGCGCACGCGCGGGATAGCCCCAATCGTAGGGACGGCCGATATCGTGCCGCTCCTTGCCCACGAGCATGACATTGCGCTCCGGATCGACCCAGCCGGATTTCTCGGAGCGCAGCGTCTCGACCAGACTGTGGCCGCTCATCTGCTCGTGCCGCTTAACACCCGCCAGCTCCAGGAACGTGGTAGCAAAATCCCGCACGTTGACGAAGTCCTCCACGACGCGTCCGGCTTTGATCCCGCGCCCCCATCGCATGGCCAGCGGCAGATGAAAGCCATCTTCGTAGATCTGCCCTTTCACTCGCGGGAACGGCATGCCATGATCGGACGTGATCACGATCAGCGTGTTATCGATCTCGCCGGACGCCTCCAAGAGAGCCAACGTCCGGCCAATCTGGTGATCGGCCCATTCCACTTCCACGGCGTAATCCAGCAAGTCGTTGCGCACGACATCCAGATCCGGCAGGTACGCGGGCACGCTCACCTCGCCGGCCTTCTTGCCCGCGCGCACGCCGGAGCCCAGCTCGTACGCGCGGTGCGGTTCGCTGAACCCCATCCAGAAGCAGAACGGTTGCTCTTTGTCTTGCGTCGCACGCTGCTCCAGAAACGCCTGAAAGTTGCGGGGGTAATCGTTCTTGCCGATGCCGGAGGCGGGGGGCTGCTGCTGGAATTTATCGAAGCTGGGACCGGCCGGATTACGCTTAAAGCCGGTGCTCTTGAAATCGCCCGGTCCCCAGCCCTTGCCGGTGAGGCCCACCTTGTAGCCGGCCTGCTCCAGCATGTCCGGATAGACGGCAAACTTGGAGGGAAACAATCCGCCATGGCAACTAGCTTCTTCCAACTGCCAGGAGTTGCGACCCGTGAGAATGCTCGCGCGGCACGGGCTGCACTTGGGGTTGCTGGTAAAACAGTTGCGAAAGCGCACGCCCTCCCGCGCCACGCGGTCAAAGTGGGGCGTCTTCACCCAATCGGAACCATAGGCGCCGGAATGGTTCCAGCCCCAGTCATCAAAGATGATAAACAGAATATTTGGCCGCTCGCTGGCCGCCCGCGCCGTCGTGGGCGACAGGCAGGCGCTGAAGATCGACACCAAGACAAACAGAGAACGGGCGGACATCATTGTTGGTTGCTCATCAAGACAGGATCGAATGGGTCACACTTCCAACAGCTTAACGTCCCCCGCCGAGGGAACCCAACAAAAATGGGTCTTCCGAAGAATTCGTGGGTAGAAAGCGACGGCGTTTAGAGCTGCCTCGGTTGGATTTTGGGAGGCTGGCTCGGGCGTTCCTAGGTAAAGCTGCCCTGAGGTGAACGCCAGGCAGCGACACGTCTTGTGCTTAGCGGCATTTTCGATTGTATGTGCGGGCGATCTTCCAGAGTTCCCAGGGGGCGCGAAACAGGGAGGAGGGCTGAAGCTTGGAGCCTCCTACATCGCGCCAACTTTGCAGCGGGCACTCGATGGTCGAATCGAGGAGGCGCGACGTGCCCACGAGGTTCCGCAAACGGGCCAGCACCTCGACATCGAAGATCCAGCGGCTGACGAACGGCTGCTCGAACAGCGACGGCACCAGCGAAGCCCGGACAAGCTTGGCGCCGCATTGGGTATCGTACACCGGCAGCCGCAGCGCCAGGCTGGCAAACGTGGCAAAGATGCGACCCAGATAATGCCGCACGGGCTTGCGCTGAATGGTAGCGCCCAACCTGCGAATGCGCGAGCCGAGCACCATCAGGCACTCTGGCTGCTCTTGAGCGAGGTGGCACATGCGATGCACTTCTTCCAGCGGCGTGGCCAGGTCGGCGTCCCAGTAC
>JBGTDH010000273.1:0-6155 GCA_041748435.1 Pirellulales bacterium | reverse complement strand
CGGGTCGTACTTGTGCTCGTGGCAGCGGGCGCAGCCCAGCGTGAGCCCCAGCATGGAGCCGCCGATGGTCATCATCATGTCGTCGAGCTGATCGTAGCGAATGCCTTCGACCGTCTTGGCGGTGATCTGGCCCGGATACGGCCCGGCCACGAGAAAGCCAGTGGCGGCCGCCCCTTCGATCGCATCGGGCTCGAGCAGATCGCCGGCCAACTGCATGCGGACGAATTCGTTGTACGGAAGGTCGCTGTTGAGCGCGCGGATCACCCAATCGCGATAGTGATATGCGCCGGCGCGAAAGCCGTCGAACTCGTAACCGCCGCTCTCGGCAAAGCGCGCGGCGTCCAGCCAGTGGCGCGCCCAACGTTCGCCGTAAGCGGGGCTCGCCAGCAGTGCATCGATCACCTTCTCGAAGGCCTGGGGCGACGCGTCCACCACAAACGCGGCGATCTGCTCCGGCGTCGGCGGCAGACCGATGAGGTCGAAAAACGCCCGGCGGATCAGCTTTTCTTTGCTCGTCGGATGATTCGGCTTAAGCCCTCGCGACTGCTGGGCTTGTCGAATGAAACCGTCGATCGGCTTGCTTGCATCGGGCAGCGGAACGTCCTGCAGGGGCAGAAACGCCCACCATTGTTGGCCCTCTTTGATGTTGATCTCACGTTTCGATGGAACCGGCGCCTCTCCGCCCCGCGGGTCCGGCGCCCCCAGGTCGATCCACTTCGCGAAGTCGGCGATCACGGCTTCCGGCAACTTGCCGGTGGGCGGCATTTCGAGACCGTCATGCTGGAGGGCTTTCAACAGCCGACTCTCGGCCGCCTTTCCTTTCACGAGTACGGCGCCGGACTCGCCCCCCGCCGCAATTCCTGCCGCAGAGTCCAGGAACAGCGCCCCCTGCAGCTTCTTGGCATCACGAGCCTGCGCCGAGTGGCAGCTATAGCAATGCTCCACCAGCACGGGGCGAATCTTTTGCTCAAACAACTGGATCCCCTCGTCCTCCGCGGCCTGGGCGGCGATCGGCAGGGTCGAGGCCAAAAAAGCGGCGATGCAGGCAAGCGTCTTCATGAGCAGGAGCGAGGGTCTGGGGCTTAGGGCGGGACCCTGATTGTAACTCGATCTGACCCTCGCGACGACCACGAATCGGCCAGCGTCCGCGCTTCATCCCTCAAGGTCCCATGCGATGGAAATGTCTTGATCCAACGTAAAGACGGCATCCACTGCTTCCGGCAGCAAGGAGAGATCGATTTCCTCCGGCAAGGAGGTGGGATTCAGGTGGAAGGACACCGATGCGTTATCGTTCGGAAGGACGACGACCGTCGCGGCTTCGAGAGTCGAATTGGACAGGGCGATGTTTTCAACGACAGCCGGAGCGGGACCGGCGCCAAGTTGCCCGCGATGAGAACTCCTCCGCCAAAGCTGGGCTCGTAGGCGAAGAAGCCTCGCAGCTCCGTTTGCAAGCGACCATCGAAAACACGCACATGGGGTCCTCTCCCGGCGGCAGCGGCCGTGATTACATCCGCCCGTCTCGCATTTCGATCCGAGAAGATCGCAGAACGATTGAACACATTTCTCGGCCTCGTTTGACAGCCGGGCATCGGCGGGGAGAAGCATCGCTCAAGGGGCGCGGCTCACTCATGTTGGGTTGTCTTTTCCCAACGCGGCTTCGATCTCTGCGATGCTCGGCAAGCTTCCTTTCAACGACTCGGGCAGCGATTGAACCAGCTTCGTTTGCCACTCGGCCACGCCGATGGGCTTGGCGATATCCCGCAGCGCATACTCCGCCTTGATGCGGTCGTGGGTCTTGCAGAGGATCAAGCCCATCGTGAGGGCATCGGTCGGATGTTTCATCAGACTGTCGACCGCGGACAGGTAGTAGTTCATCTGGCCCGCATCGGCCGGAGCGAACTTCTGCATCTTCAAGTCGATCACGACGAAGCAGCGCAGTTTCAAGTGGTAGAACAGCAGGTCGAGGTAATCGTCGTCGTCTCCCACGGCCAGGGGCACCTGCCGGCCGACGAAGGCAAATCCGGCCCCCAATTCCAGCAGAAACTTTTGGACATGCTCGACCAGGCCCGCTTCGAGATCGCGCTCGATGGCTTCCTCGTGCAGCGTGAGAAAGTCGAACAGGTAAGGATCCTTGAGCGACTGCTGCGCCAGGTCGGATTGGGGCGCGGGCAAGGTGGTCGCGAAGTTGGTGACCGCCTTGCCCTGGCGATGAAACAAATCGCTTTCGATCTGCAAGGTCAGAATGGCCCGGCTCCAGCCGTGCTCCAGCGTCTTGACCGCGTACCAGAGGCGCTCGGCAGGATCTTTGACCTTCTGGAACAAGACGACATTGTGTCCCCAAGGGAGATGCGCCACGCCTTCCGGAGGCCCGCCTGCAGGCGATTGTCGCACAGGTTGTGCGACCTTTGCTCGTTTGATTTGTCGCACAGGCTGTGCGACTTTTTCACGGGCCAATATCGGCACAGGCTGTGCCGAAATCTCGCCTGGCCGATAGGCCAGAAAGAATGCCCGCATTCGGAACACGTTGCTGCGGGAAAAGCCGGCCACACCGGGCAGGGCCTTCTGGAGGTCGTCTGCCAACCGCGCGAGTACACTCTGGCCCCAGCCTTCCTGCTCTTGCCGCTGGACGATCTGCCGGCCCATGTCCCAATAGAGTTGGATCAGCTCGCGGTTGACCGAGAGCATGGCTTTGGTTTGTGCCTGGCGCACTCGGCTTTTGAGCTACTCCAGAAAGTCTGCATAGTCCGATGGCAGACCACCCGGCGCGAGGGAAGTGGCGGTCTTCTTGGGGCGGGACATCGCTGATTCAGAATTGATTTGCAGGGGGTCGATCACACCATCTTTGACACTCAAGCAAGACAGTTTGCACGGTGCTTGCTCTCCGCGCGCCGTGGTGCTGACCGGTAACCACCCGCCATTATGTCCGCCTGCTTCTGAGCCGTCCACACAAGCAAGATCTTCGCGTCTGCTATTCGGGCACGATCACAGGATCGAAGCGCGGGGGGCGTGACCAGCGGGTTTGTTTGAGCTGCCAGAGAGAGTCTGCGGTGTAGAGGGCGATCGCGAGCCAGATGCAAACGAAGGTGGCGAGCTGCACGCCGGTGAAGGGTTCGCGAAAGGCCAACACGGCGACCAGGAGTTGCAGCGTGGGCGAGAGATATTGCAGGAAGCCCATCGTGCTGAGCCGCAGGCGGCGCGCGGCGGCCACGAAGCATAGCAGCGGCACGGTAGTGACCACGCCCCCGGCCATCAAGAGCGGGATGCTGTGCAGCGGGTCGTTCGAGGCGGCCGCCGTGTTGTGAAAGCTCATCCAGGCCAAGAGCGCCAGGGCCCAGGGACAGAGGAAGAGCGTTTCGATGAACAGGCCCTGCGTGCTGTCGACGGCGGTTGTTTTTCGAAGCAATCCGTAGAAGGCAAACGAAACCGCAAGCGTGAGCGAGATCCAGGGGAGGCCCAGCCCGGAGACCGCCAGATTCAGCACGCCCAGCGCGGCTAGCACCACGCCCAGCAGTTGCAAGGGGCGAAGCCGCTCTCGGAGAAAGATCATGCCTAGTAGCACGTTGACTAACGGGGTGATGAAATAGCCGAGACTGGCCTGAAGGAGTTGCTGGCTCATCACGGCATAGATGTAGGTGAACCAGTTGAGTCCGATGAGCACAGCGCTGACCATTAACGCCGCCAGTACGCGGCGCGAGCGCAAGGCCAAGAGGGTCTGGGGCCAAAGCCGGCGGCTGGAGATCAAGATGGCCAGGAACGCCAGCGACCAGAGGACGCGGTGCCCCAGCACCTCCCACGGCGGCAGGCCGATCAGGATGCGAAAATAGAACGGGATGAGGCCCCACCACGTATAGGCGGCAATGCCTAACAGCAGGCCGTGGCGGGACGCGGGAGTATCCGGAGTGCTCAAGGCGGGACCAGCGAGCAGGCAGGCAACGTAAGAGTCCATCCTACGCGCGCCGGCGGAAATTGACCAGTGTGCGAACCGGGCTCGGAGTCCCGCCTTCAGGCGGTCGGCTAACTCTTCAGCATTACCGCGAAAAAAACGCCGCTCTCCCTCAAGAGGAAGGAGAGCGGCGTCGGGCGGACTAATTGGAACTGCTAAGGTGAGAATCAACCCGTGGCGAGCGACTAGTAGGTGAAGATGGCGTCGCAGCCCACCGTGAACTGCGAACTGTCCTGACCAAAGTTGAACGGCCGGGCAAGCGTCACGCCAGCGGCGTTCACGTTCGTGCTACTTGCACCGTCATACCAGTCCCAGCGGACTTCGGGACGAACCAGCAAGTTGGCGTGGGGCTTGTAGTTGATGCCCGCGGTGATGTCCTGGAACGTGCCGGCGTAACCGCCGCCTTGGTAGCCGATCGAGGGCTCGGCGCCTGAGCCGAAGCCGAAGATGCGGAACCCGTCGTCATCGCGAGCCCACTCATAGCGGACTCCATAAGACAGGCAGTCATTCACCGTGTACAGCAGGTATTGCGTAAAGCTGTACCACTCGGCATTCGGCGTTCCAGCGCCCGTCACGTTCTCTTGAAAGCCATAGTCGCTGTGGGCGACGTACTTCAGCTTATCGTTGACCTGTCGTTGGAAGACAAGACCCTGATAGTACCGGTTCTGCTCATTTTGGAAGAACAACTCATTCGCTTCATCGCCATAGGTCATGGCGTAGGCGAACGACGTCTTCTTATCGCAGCTCGTCCAGGTGAACCCGGCCAGTAGCGAGGGACTGTCGTTAATGTCTTCAAACTGATCCCAGCCACGGTTGACGCATGCATGCACGCTCAGATTGTCGGTCATCTGATACATGCTCATCACGCCGGTATGGGTGAAGGGTTCGAAGTACTGGTGGGTGTAGGCGTGCGAGTAGAAGAAGTTGCCGGGGGAAGTCACGACTTCGTAACCGGCCGTCGTATAGAATTTGCCGACCCGGATCTCCAAATCGTTCAACTTGAACGACCCGTAGAACTGAGGCAGGGCCAACCCGTAGAAACGCTGGCTGTGGTTCCAGCGTCGCGTGCCATCTTCGTCAATTTCCAAACCCACGGCGGGCGTGGTGCGCCAATCGGTGCCGTAGAGCAGGTCGACGCGGTAACCCCAGTCGGTGCACTGCTCTTCCGTGTTCGCGGCTTTTTCCACGTACAGGTAGAACTGGTTCATCTGGAACTCGTTGTGCCGATCGTTGAACGTTTGCGGTCCGTTGAACCGGTCGATCGGGTCGCGCGAGTTGTAGGTGTAGCCGCCATTGGCCCAGCCTTTGATGACGATGCCCTTCTCTTCGAGGCAGCAGCCATCGAAGAGCACCCAGGGCTCGCCCAGGTCGCACCAGTCGCAGCAGCAGCAGTCGCAGCCGCAACCGTTGGACTCGCAGCCGCAGCTCGGCTCGGCGCCGCAATCGGGCTCGGCCTCGCAGGTAGGCTCTGCTTCGCAAGAGGGCTCGCAAGCGCAGCTTGGTGCATAACCACCGTTGCCGTTGGTCGGCGGGGCCGGCGCGTCGCTGGGCGACGCCTCGGCCGGTTGATAGTAGGTGCTGTTCGTGTAGGTCGAACGCGGGGTTACCGTGCGGCGGGCCTGGCCGTTATTCCGGTATTGTGCGTAAGCCGTGCTCGAACCGAGCAGGCCCGCGGTGGCGAATAGTATCGCCAGAAGCGAAAATCTCATCTCCCGTTCCTCCAATCCATGGGGA
Source organism: Pirellulales bacterium (assembly GCA_041748435.1). Lineage (GTDB taxonomy): Bacteria > Planctomycetota > Planctomycetia > Pirellulales > JBGTDH01 > JBGTDH01. Next base: position 478 of record JBGTDH010000273.1, on the reverse strand, counting down.
AAGCGCTCTGTCCGTATGTGCCAGCCTTTGTGGGCTGTGCGGGATAGCCGTGAGTTCGTCGCCGCCTGGCGGGAAACGCTAACATCCCCTGCGAACCTGTGGCTACAAGTGGTCATCGACCCCCGATGGCGATGAATTGATGCGATTTAGCAATCAGCGCTACAACCAAACCGGAGGCTGGTGCGCTGCGGTAAACCTTGCCGGTCGCGTAAGAAATCCGCCCGGCGAGCGGGGGGCATCAGCCCCCTGGTGTCTTACCACCACACGCTTTTGCCGGCAGCGTGGGAGTAACGGATGAGCCACACTTTGCAAACCTGTCGCATCGCGACAGGCGCAGTTTGTAGCGGCCGCTTGCTACACTGGCACGATGCCGAGTGCGTTGCCCATTGATGCCGTGTTGCCGGAGGTGCTGGATGCGCTGCGGCGCGGGCCGAATGTGGTGCTGCGCGCGCCGACGGGGGCGGGCAAGACGACGCGC
>JBGTDH010000272.1:0-10763 GCA_041748435.1 Pirellulales bacterium | reverse complement strand
ACGGCGCGTGCCTCGCTTGCCAGCAAGTCTCCATGCAGCAGGGCCAACGCCAGGGCGTAACAACAGACGCCGATCCACAGGAGCAAGAACCCTCGGCTGAAGATTCCCTGTCCCCATGGCAGCAAGGCGGCCAGCAGACGGTCCGGGTTGACCAGCGGTAGCTTCACGGCCAAGGGGTTGAAGCGCCGCCACCATGGCTTGCGCTCCGGCGGGCGAGACGCCGCAGAGGTCAGCAATTGATTCTCCGCCAGCCAGCGGCAGACGGCGATCGCCGCTGCCGCATCCAGCGCATGGCGACCGTTGGCGATAGCCGCCTGCCCGACGGCCTGCGCCACGGTCCGGCTCCCGTCCAAGCGGAGCAGCAAATCCTGCTCCAGGACTCCCACGCGAAAGAACCGTCCGCGGATCGGATCTTCCAGCAAGTAACATGGTTGTCCGGCAAACTCGTGCGGCTCGATCACCAGATCTTCGCGTAGCCGCGGCTGGGCGGAGAGAGGCTCGCCGATTTCGGGGGGCGGGGCATTCGGGGATCGCATGGTCAGCACCCCGCCCAGCGCCGGAGCCGATTCCACGCCGAGTGAAACAAGATCCAGCCCAGCCTTTGCGGCGGGCTGACGATGCGCGCGTGCCCCTTCATTCCCGGGCGCAGCGTGGCGGCGTCGTTGGCCACGGTGAACTCGCCCAGGAAAACGTTCTGATTGTCGCGCACTTCGCTGCGAGGTTCGATCCGTTCCAACCGCCCCTCCCAGCGCCGGCTGCCAAACGCGTCGAGATCAACAAGCACCCTTTGCGATGGTGCGGCAAACGAGACTTCTTCGTCGGGGATGAGGATCTCGACAATCATCCGCTCCAGGGGCGCCACCTCGTACAAGCGTTGGCCGATGGCCAAGGGAATGCCCTCCGAGCGTTTTAGATCGCCGCTGAGCAGGATGCCCTCCACAGGGCTGCGAACCTCCAGATGCTCTGCCCGATGTTCCAGCAAGCGGCGTTTCTGATCGAGCCGCTCCATCTCCAGCCGATCGATCTGAGCCGCCGCTACTTTGCCGGCCGCCAGATTCACATCGTGAGCCTTGCTCACGCGCTGCTCCTCGGCCGTCAGGCTCGCCAGCTCCCAGCGGATCTCCTTGCCATCCAGAATGCCCAGAATCTGATCGCGTGCCACGAGATCGCCCGGCGCCACCAGGCTCTTCTCCAGCACCCCTGCAAACGGCGCGGCCACGAAGCGGCGCGTGGCCGGCTGAAGCTGGCATTCGCAGGCAATCTTATAGTCGAACGGGATGGCCAGCGACGCCGCGGCGACCAGGCCCATTAACACCAGCGTCGGTTTGAGCCAACGCCGGGGCCGCAACGACGCCGGTATCTTGACCTGCGATCGCCACTTCCCACGTCCGGTGCGCTGCAAGCTGGAAAGACTTGCGGCCAGCGGTTCCGAGGCGGCTGCAAGGAATCTCACGTTGGCAGGTTCATTGGCTGAGGCATCGCCCCACAAAACCCAGGCGCCGATCGACACTCCCTCTGCCGTCTTGAAGGCGCCCGCAAACACACGGGAGCACGAAGCAACGCCAGCCAGTTTGGTCAGCGCGCCTGAGTGTTCGCCGTCTGGGAACACCAGCGGCGCTTCCGACGATGCGGCCTGTTGCAGGACCGCTTCCACCGCTTGCGGCAGCTCGGTCCGCGCGTCGAAATCCTGAAGTCCGCTGAGCACTTCCAAGCGGCACCGGCCCGTGGCAGAGCCCACCAGGCCGATCGCGCCGCGCGTGGCGCCCACGGAGGCCGGCAACTGTTCGGCCAATACGCGGCAGCCGGTCCGGACATCGTGGGCGGCGGCCAATTGCACCATCAGCTCCAGGATCGCGGAGGTCGATTCCAGCTCCCACGACGCGTCCCGATCCTGAGCGGGATCATGCAGCGCGGCGGAAGACATGGCGTTCCCTCGGAATCAAGGTGCGCTCAGCAGCGAGGGACGATCTGCGCCCAGTTGCAGCAAGCAACGCATGCCGCTGCGATGCTGATTCTGGCTGTTATCCAGAAGCACCTTGACGCGGACCGTGCCGCTCTCGGCGTCCGTGACCGGCGAGATGAGCTCCACTTTGCCCTCGGCCGACTTCTCCAGATCCGGAAACGCCACCCGCACCTTTTGCCCGGCTTGCATCCGCAGCGCCGCCGCGGTGGGCACGGAGAACGTGGCTCGCAGCATGCTCAGCTGCACGATGGTCATGACCGTGGGATTGTTTCCGGTCACGAACTCCCGCTCCTCGCGAAACACGCGCGTCACCACACCGTCGATGGGGCTGCGCATGATGCGGCGCTCCAGCAAGGCTTCTGTCTTCTTGTACTCCAATGCATCTACCCGGCCCTGCTCCACGAGCGTAAGCACGTTGGCCTCGGCTACTTCCACGTCGGCCCGCGCTCGCTGCACTTCTTCTCCGCTGGCATGGCCGCTGGGGCGGAGCTCTTCGAGTTTTTGCAATCGCGACCGCCGCAGTTCCAACTCCGCCTGGGCTGCACGCTGACGGCCGCAAGCATCCCGCGTAATGCGAGCTATTTCCAAGGCCGCCTTGAGCACATCGACATCCAGCGTGGCCAACTGCTGGCCGGCCGTGACCTGCTCTCCTTCGCGCACCGACATCGTCGCCACGATGCCGGGCTCGGCCGGCGCGATGTCGATCCGCCGAAACGGCTCGGTGAAACTTTCCACAGCCCCGGACTGTGCGTGGAGGCTCACCGCTCCCCAGCCTGCCAGCAGGCATGCCAGGTAGAGAGTGCGACCCGAGATTGGGGTTGGACGCGAACGGTTTATCATGGTGCTAAAAAAAGACAATGTCCCAAACAAATGTGGCACTTACTTTGACATAAACAAAGAAGTTTTGTTGAGATTGGATCGATTGCCCGATAACGGACATCGCAACGGTTGTAAGGGCACCCACCGTTGTAAGCACGTTGCACCGCAACGGCATCACAATCGTTGCAAGCCGCGCGCGGGTTGCGTGCATCGCCTTTCCTCCGTAGGCTGGTGCATTCCGTCCCGGTTAGGAGAGATGCCCGCATGAGTGAAGCTTCGCCCGCCGCCTCGCGTCCCCGTCTGACTAACGTGCAATGGCTGATTTGCACGATGGCCGCCATCGGCTTCGCGTTCGATATCTACGAGTTGCTGATGCTGCCGCTGATCGCGCGGCCGGCGCTGATGGAGTTGGGCGGCCTGGGACCTGCCGATCCGAGATTCGCGGGGTGGATCTCCGCCCTGTTCTATGTGCCGGCCGTCGCCGGTGGGATCTTCGGCCTGTTGGGCGGTTACCTGACAGACCGGCTTGGCCGCCGGCGCGTGCTGACGTGGAGCATCTTGTTGTACGCGTTTTCCGCCTTCGCAGCCGGGTTTTCCACCAACCTGTACATGCTGCTGGTCTTCCGATGCCTGGTGTTCATCGGCGTGTGCGTGGAGTTCGTCGCCGCCGTGGCCTGGCTAGCCGAGTTGTTTGATGATCCAAAGCAACGGGAAGGCGTGTTGGGGTTCACGCAGGCTTTCTCTTCGATTGGCGGACTGCTTGTGGCGCTTGCCAATGGAATTGCGATCGCTTGGGCGGTGAACCAGCCGGCGCCGCTCTTCTTTGGCTACCATTTGCCCGCCTTGCAGCTCCCGGCGATTCAACTTCCCGAGTTCTTGAGCTTCCTCGGTACGATCACCGATCCGCACGCCCCGTGGCGGTACACCCTGATGTCGGGCCTGATCCCGGCTTTGCCACTCATCATCATTCGACCATTCTTGCCGGAATCGCCAGCCTGGCAAAAGAAGCGCGAAAGCGGCACGTTGCGGCGCCCCTCGATCGCCGCCCTGTTCTCCCCGCAGTTGAAGCGAACAACGATCGTCACTACGGTGATGTTTGCGTGCAGCTTCGCGGCCGCGTTTGGCGCGATTCAGCAAATGCCGCAGATCGTGCCGGGACTCCCGGAAGTACGTGCCAAGATTGCCGCTGCCCGGGAAGAGAAGGGCTTCAACGCCGAAGCGGAACAGTCTCTGCGAGACAGCATGGCTGAGGCGGGCAAGAAGCCCGAGGAGATCGCTAAGGCAGTCGGGGGCAAACTGCGGGGAATCGCCGGACCGATCGAGCAGGCCGCCGCGGCTAAGGCCACCAAGGTGCAGGAGATCGGTGGGTTGATGGGGCGGTTTACGCTTGCCATCTTGATTCTGTATGTCGTCGGACGCGGCCGGTTGTTGAGGCTGTTCTTGGTCCCCGGGCTCGTGGTCATGCCAATCGTATTCGGCTGGGCGGCCGTCACCAGCCTGAGTTATTTGGAGATCGGCATGTTTGCGGCGGGTTTCCTAACCGTGGCGCAGTTCAGTTTCTGGGGAAACTATTTGCCGCACGTTTATCCGATGCATCTGCGCGGCACGGGCGAAAGCTTCGCCGCGAACATCGGCGGACGCTTGATCGGCACGTGCTTCTTTGGCATCACGCAGTTCCTGGCCACGGTGCTTCCCTTTGGCGCCTCCCCGGCGACGCGGGTGGCGTATGCGGCCGCCGGCGTGGCGTTTACCGTTTATCTGATCAATTTCGTCGCCAGCTTCTTTTTACCGGAGCCGAAGGAAGGCGAGATGCTGGATTGATGGCTTCGCGCTGGCGGTTTGGTTACGATAAACGTCCCCCGTTTGCTCTCATGAGGCTGACAATTCTTGCTAAGGAGTTCGTCGTGCATCGCACTATCGTCTTCGTCGGCAGTTTACTGTGTCTCGCTTCGTCGCTGTTGGCCGCTGATTCCGTGCGGCCCGGCTTCACGCCCCTGTTCAACGGCAAGGATCTGGCCGGCTGGCATGGCATGGCCACGTTCGATCCCCGCAAACTGGCCGCCATGAGCGAACAGGAGCGGGCGGCCAAACTTGCGACAGACATGCAGGACCTGGCCCAGCACTGGAAGGTGGCCGACGGCGTGATCGTGAACGACGGCAAGGGCGTGTACCTCACCACCGACAAGGATTATGGCGATATCGAGCTGTATGTCGATTACCTGATGTTTCCCAAGGGAGATAGCGGCGTCTATCTGCGCGGCACACCGCAGGTGCAAATCTGGGACTTCACCGAAGCAGGAGGCAAATGGAACCTGGGGGCCGATAAAGGCTCGGGCGGATTGTGGAACAACAGCAAAGGCGCGGCCGGCAAGGATCCCCTCAAGCTAGCCGATAAGCCCTTCGGCGAGTGGAACACGTTCCGCATCTTGCAGGTGGGCGCCCGCACCACGGTCTCTCTGAACGACCAGTTGGTTGTCGATCATGCGACGATGGAGAACTTCTGGGACCGCAAGGCGCCGCTGCTGCGCACGGGTCCGATCCAGCTCCAGACGCACGGCTCCGAGATTCGCTGGCGGAACGTGTTGGTGCGCGAGATTCCATCTGAAGAGGCCAATGCCCTTCTGGCTCGCAACAGCGACGAGGGCTTTCAGCGCGTCTTCAACGGCACCGATCTCGTGGGCTTCAGCGGCGCGGTCGACAACTACGAAGTGGTCGACGGCGCCATCGGTTGCAAGGCCGGCAAGGGGGGCGTGCTGCACACGACCGCGCAGTACGGCGATTTCGTCGCTCGACTCGAGATCAAGCTACCGCCCGGCGGCAATAATGGCTTGGCCATCCGTTATCCCGGCACAGGCGATGCCGCCTACATGGGCATGTGCGAGTTGCAGGTGCTGGATACGGAGCATCCCAAGTACGAGAAGCTTGATCCACGCCAAGCGCACGGCTCCGCCTATGGCATGGCCGCTGCACATCGCGGATATCTGCGCCCGGCCGGCGAATGGAATTTCCAAGAAGTGACGGTCAAGGGGCCCACGATCAAAGTGGAACTCAACGGCTCGCTGATTCTCGACACTGACTTGAGCCAGGTCACGGAGTACATGGCCGACAAGCCGCACCCTGGAAAAAATCTGACGAGCGGCCACTTCGGGTTCGCCGGCCACGGAGACGCGGTGCAATTCCGCCATCTCCAAATCAAGCGGCTCGATACTTCGGCCGAGTGAATCGCGCTTTTCCCACCCGGCTCGCCCGAGTGGCGCCCTGCATGCCGGCTACGCAATCGATTCAAGATGCAAGGCGGCGGCTTGGAAGATTGGAGACGCCGCCGACTTCCCGCTCTTGAAGCTGTCGAATACCCTAACGGCTACTCGGCCGCGGCGGGTTGCGTCTCGAATTTCGGGGCGGGAGCGCGCTTGATCACGCGGTCGTTCTGGCCGACGAACTCGATCACGGCACGCGTGCCGGCGTCGCCCAGGCGGGGCTTTGCCAGCCGCATGATACGCGTGTAGCCGCCGGGGCGCTCGGCGAAACGCGGCGCCACGGTCTCGAACAGCACCTTGACCGCTTTCTTATCCCCCAGCAGAACCAAGCAGCGGCGGCGGGCCGCGACTACCGGAGACATCGCGGCGGCCCATTTCTTCCATTGCTCGCCCCCGCGCCAAGTCTTCCAGGCTTCCGTGTTGCGCTGCGCCTGGGTGCCGAAGCGCTGTGCTTCCTGGTAGGACGGCAGCGAGCGCCGCGCGATGGTGATGCACCGCTCGACCAGCGGCCGCATTTCCTTGGCTTTGGGAAGCGTCGTGATGATCCGACCCTTGACCTTGGGCTCGTTCTCTTCGTCGATGGCATCCCGCTCGGTGAGCAGCAGGGCACTGGCCAAGTTGCGCAACAGGGCCCGTTGATGATTGGGGTTTCTGCCGAGCTTGCGGCCGCGTCTTCGATGTCGCATGTCTTATGGCTTTCAGCTAGTTGCTATCGGCTATCGGCTAGACAGTCCAACAGCCAGATCTTTTACACTCCGGCGGGGGCGGGAACTCGCATGCCTAGCCGCAGGCCCATGTCGGTCAGCACTTGTTTGACTTCGTTCAGCGTGGTGTCGCCGAAATTGCGCACTTCCAACAACTCGTCCTCGCTCTTCTGCACCAGGTCGCGAACCGTGTTGATGTTTTCTGATTCCAAGCAGTTGGTGGCCCGCACCGTGAGCTTGAGCTCCGCCAGGCTCATGTTCAACTTCGACTCGATGGCGCCGTCGCCCCCCATCAAGGCCGAGGGTCGCAGCTCCGCATGGACGGCCGAACCCAGCTCCTGGTACTGCACGAAGGGATTGAGATGCTTACGCAGAATCTTGGCCGCTTCCACCAGCGCCATCTCGGGGCCGACCGAGCCGTTGGTCCAGATCTCCAGCGTGAGCTTATCGTAGTTGGTCTTCTGACCGACGCGAGTCTCCTCGATCTCGTAGCGGACCTTGATCACCGGGCTATAGATGGCGTCGATCGGAATAATGCCGATCTCTTGCACGTTGGCGCTATGCTCGCCGGAAGCCACGTAGCCGCGGCCGTTCTCGACGACCATCTCCATGGTGAACGGCACGTCATCGGTCAGCGTGGCAATGATGTGGTTCTTGTTGAGCACCTCGACCGAGTCGCCGGTCTGGATGTCGGCCCCGGTCACCACGCCGCGCTGCCGCTTCTCGATGGTGATGACCTTGGTGCTCTCGCTGTAGTTCTTGACGATGAGCGCCTTAATGTTGAGCACCAGGTCGGTGACGTCTTCCACCACGCCCGGAAGCGTGGTGAACTCGTGTTGGGCGCCGTGAATCTTGATCTGCGTGATCGCGCTGCCCTCCAGGCTGGAGAGCAGAATCCTTCGCAGGCTGTTGCCCACCGTCACGCCAAAGCCGCGCTCGAACGGCTCGGCCACGAACTTGCCGTAAGTGCCGGTGAGGCTGGCCCGGTCGCAAGTGACGAGACTGGGAAGCTCCAGGCCGCGCCATCGAATCCGCATGGGTGTGCTCCAGGTGAATGGATTAGTTGAAAAAACTATCGGCTGTCGGCTTTCAGCTATCAGCCAGTCCGACCGGCGGCCGGAAGGGATAGCCAACAGCCCTCTATCGCGAGCACAGCTCAACGATCAATTGCGGCTGAACCGGGATCGAAATATCATCCGGCTCCGGCAGGCGAGCCATCAGCCCTTCGGGAATCGGCCCTTCCACCAACTGGAGAAAGTCCGGAACGCCGCGATGATTCTCCGACATGTTGGCCTGCACCGCCTCCAGACTCTTGACTCGGTTCTTCACGCGAATCACATCGCCAGCTTGCAGCAAATAGCTGGGAATATCCACGCGGTGGCCGTTCACCGTAATGTGCCCATGACAGACCAACTGGCGGGCCTGCGCACGGCTCTGTCCGAAGCCCAGCCGATGCACCACGTTGTCGAGTCGCCGTTCCAGCAAGCTCAGCAGTGTGGCGCCCGTGTTCCCCTTCGAACGGCTGGCGCGGGCGAAGTAGGCTTTGAACTGGCGCTCCAGCACTCCGTAGTAGTGCTTCACCTTCTGCTTCTCGCGAAGGTGCACACCGTAGTCGGTAAGCTTGCCGCGGCGAGCTTGCTGCGAGCCGGGGGGCGCCTCGCGGCGCTCGAAGGCGCACTTGGGGGTATCGCAGCGATTCCCCTTCAGAAACAGCTTCAAGCCTTCACGGCGACACAAACGGCAGACGGGTCCAGTATGGCGGGCCATGGTATTCTTCGAGCTACCGGCTTTCGGCTATCGGCCATCAGCCAGAAACTAAGGAGTTTTTTTGCGACGGCCGACAGCCGATAGCTGACAGCCGACAGCGCTGTTTTCTTAAACTCGCCGCTTCTTGGGAGGGCGGCAACCGTTGTGCGGCAACGGGGTGACATCTTCGATCGATTTGATCGTCATGCCCGCCGCTTGCAGAGCCGTGATCGCGCTTTCGCGACCGCTTCCCGGCCCCTTGACCCGCACCTCTAACTCTTTGACGCCAAACTTCGAGGCCTTCTCGGCGCACTGCTGCGCCGCGCACTGGCCGGCAAAGGGCGTACTCTTGCGGCTGCCCTTGAAACCCGACGTGCCGGCACTGGCCCAGCACAACGCGTCTCCCTTGGAATCGGCGATGGTCACGGTCGTGTTATTGAACGTGGCCTTAATGTGCGCCACCGCCACGGTTACGTTGCGGCGAACTTTTCTACGCTTCGACTTTGCCATAATGTAAGTGCTATCGGCTCTCGGCTGTCAGCTATTGGCCCATCGACTCTGGCTGACAGCCGAAAGCTGACAGCCAGTCGCTTCGATTACCTTAAATCCTTCACGCCCTTCTTGCCTGCCACGGTCTTCTTCGGACCTTTCCGGGTGCGGGCATTGGTTCGCGTACGCTGCCCGCGCACCGGCAAACCACGGCGGTGTCGCACGCCGCGATAGCAGCCAATGTCTTTCAAGCGGGAGATGTTTTGCGCCACTTGGCGGCGCAACTGGCCTTCCACCGTGTAGTCTTTATCCAACAGAGCCGCCATCCGCGCAAGCTCGTCTTCGTGCAGATCGCGGGCTTTCCCTTGCGGATTAACGCCCGCCTTGCGACACAACTCGCGCGCCACCGCCGGTCCCACTCCGTACAGATACTGGAGCGAGATAAACGTCGGACGGTCGCTGGGAATATCCACACCCAACAAACGCGGCATAAGTAACTCCTGCGGACAACAACACTACCTGCGGAAATAGAGCAGACCACGCGAACGCGATGGCAACTATCCCTGCCGCTGCTTGTGGCGAGGATTGATGCACACTACGAAGACGACGCCGCGGCGGCGAACAATTTTGCAGTTTTCGCAGATACGCTTGATGCTGGCACGAACTTTCATGGCGATCTTACGTTCCGTCTCGTTCGGTAGGGCAAAGCGAATGAGTATAGGACATAGAGGCCGAAGCTATCAAGCCCTGACCCCACGAAAAAAACCCGCTCGGGCAATAATATTACAACTCGCCGTTGGGACCGGCCGTCAGAATCATCGGGCCATCCGGCGTAATAGCCACGGTATGCTCGAAATGGGCACTGGGTAGGCCATCTGCCGTCACCTGCGTCCAATGATCGGACAAGCCCTTCACTTCTTTGGTTCCCATGTTCACCATCGGCTCCACGGCGATCACCAGACCGGGCTTCAGCACGAAGTCGCCGCTGCGCTTGAGTTGCTTGCTCACGAAATTCGGCACTTGCGGTTCTTCGTGAATCTCGCGGCCGATGCCATGACCTACATAGTTTTCCACAACGCTGAAACCGGCGGCCCGCACATACAATTCCATCTCGCGGGCAATCTCGCTCCAGCGGTTCTTCTTGCTCATCAATTCGATCGCGTGCAGCAGCACGCCTTTGGTCACATCCAGCAACCGCTGCACCTGCGGCGAGATCTTGCCCACGGCCACCGTGACGGCCGAGTCTCCGCACCAGCCGTTGAGCTTGCAGCCGGTGTCGATGCTGACGATGTCCCCCTCTTTCAGTTTCCGCGCGCTGGGAATGCCATGCACCACTTCTTCGTTCACGGAGATGCAGGCGACCGCGGGAAAGGGCACTTTGCCGGGAACGCCTTTGAACAGCGGAATGGCCCCGTGCTGTGCGAAGAACCGCTCCAGCGCCAGGTCGATCTCCTTGGTGGTCACGCCGGGGTGAACCATGTCGGAGGCCAGGCGATGGGCCTGGTACACCAGCAGGCCGGAATTGCGCATCAGGCCGATCTCGCGGGCCGACTTTCGCTCCTCACGCACGGCGGTTGCGGCTCCCCACATCATCGAACGCTCTTTCTTCATCGGTCGGTCTTTCCGGGCAACACGGCCCGTATGCGAGCGAAAACTTCCGCGGGGGCGCCCAGCCCTTCCACGGTCTTGAGCAGCCCACGCTCGTGGTAATAATCTACCAGCGATTGGATCGATTGCTCAAACATGTGCAAGCGGTGACGCACGATCGCCGGCTTATCGTCCGAG
>JBGTDH010000271.1:0-2696 GCA_041748435.1 Pirellulales bacterium | reverse complement strand
TGCCGCTCGCTGAGAGATTCCATTTCCAAGGCTTGGTCGAAGACCGCCTTGGCGCTAAGAGGCTGTTGTTCCACGGCATGATTCCTTGGCAAAGCGGTTCGTCCTCTATTAGTGCGACGCGGCGGGGCAGAGTGTGCCAATAGTAGCAGGCACACTCCGTGTGCCGTCGCTTGTTACGCCGTGGGCCGCTGCGCAACATAACACGGCCAAGCGACGAGCTGTCGAAAAAAGGGCTACGGCACACGGAGTGTGCCTGCTACTTTGGCCGCTGATAGTGAAGATATTCACCCACGCTCAGTCCGGCCTTCGACGGATTGTTGGCGATGTACTGACGAAGGTAGTCGAATTGGGCGGGGCTGCGAACCAGATGGTCGAAGCTTTCCTCCTGCCAGAATCTTCCACTGCGCCCCAGCGACTCATTGATCTCCCGCGCAGCGAATCTCTTCCACGATTTGCACTGGCGCTCGATCTCGGTTGTGCCCAGCAAACAAGTCAGGAGGTGGATGTGGTTGGGCATCACAATGAAATCGCCCATGACGTAACGATCGCCGTCGAAGTGGAGCAGCGTGTTGCCCACAATCTTCGCCAACGCGGGCTGACGCAAGACGCAGGCCCCGTGTCCCCGATCAAGGTACTCCATGAACTCACGCGTGAAGGTGAGATGGTATTCCTGTTCGAGTTGTGGGGACCGACGCAGAACTGACTTCCACGACTCTTCCCCTGGATCGATGCCGTGATGGCGAAGCCAGACGTCGCGTCGCCCATGCCAAGAGCGCAACAAGCTCTGAGGAACCGAGTCTTCCGTCCGAAAGGTCACAAAGTACGTGACACCCGGCTGATACCAATGGGGCAGATTCCCCTCTCGTTTAGAGACCTCCGCCGCCGGGTCGAACAACTCGAAAGTCATGGTTTGTAGCAGGCACACTCCGTGTGCCGTAGCCGGGGTGAAGTGTTCAGGTTTGTCGGCGTGTCGTTTGTGGCATGCGGCGACGGCACACGGAGTGTGCCTGCTACTGACTCAATTGCTCATACAGCCAGGCTCGCGCGTAGGACCAGTGCCGATTGGCGGTGCGCACGGAGATGCCCAGGGCTTCGGCGGCCTGTTCGATCGTGAGGCCGGCAAAGTAGCGGAGCTTGACCACTTCGACTACGGCCGGCTCCTCCTCCGCCAGACGCACGAGAGCTTCGTCCAGTTCCAGCAAATCCTGCGAAACGGACTCGTCGGCCACGTCCAGCTTATCGAGGTTCAGCCGGGCTCGCCCGCCGCCGTGGCGGATTCTCCCTTTGCGGCGAGCCTGCTCGATGAGGATTCTGCGCATGGCCTCGCCGGCGGCCACGAAGAAGTGTCCTTTACCGCTGAATTGCTGAGCATCACGGGGGGACTGATGTCCTCCGCTCGCCACGAGCCGGACGTAGGCTTCGTGGACCAGCGCCGTCGCTTCCAGCGTCTGACCCGGCGACTCCTGTGCCATTTTGTGATGTGCCAGCCGGCGCAGCTCATTGTAGACCAAGGGCAGCAGATCGCCTGCGGCCTTGGAATTGCCCTGCTCGATGGCCTGCAGAAGATACGTCACATCGGACATGCGGGCATTATAGTGGCAGGCCCACGGCGTGCCACTCTACGACCCGACGGCCAGTGATGGCTCGCGTCGTAGCGGTTCGTGGCGCGCGGTGGTGTTGGTTTCGGCGGTGCGGCAGCACGAGGTGCAGCAGGAACGCAGGGCCGAGGGAGAGATGAAGGCCAGGCTGGCGATAAGCATCAGCAGGCTGTAGCCCACCAGGCCGGTGAGCAGGGCGATGCCCAACCATATCGGGACAGAGAGCGCCAGCATCAAGGGGCGTGTCCAGCGATTCCAGACGAGCACCGTGAAGGTCAGCTCGAACAGCACGATGGCGTGCGTCCAGACGTTAATCACTTCCAGCTTGCCGGCCAACAGGCGGGCAAAATCGAACAGCCGGGAATCGGGACGTGCGGCCATCCACCAGACGGCTTCACCGTTCCACCAGTTGGCGCCGCGGAACTTGGCCAACACCATCATCGCAAAGATGATCGTGAGGTGAATCTGTATGAGCCGCGCCGAAACAGTGGCGGCACTGCTGCGGGGCGCAGGCAGCGGGGCATCGGTCCCCCTTGTGAGCAACGCGGCGGCCCGATTGCGACGATCGGCCAGCAGCTTATCAACCGAGAGTTCCGCCCCGCACGGACCGAGGCACAGGTAAATCGTGAGCATCACCAGTACGAGCTCCATCTCTCCGCTCACCAGCGGGGCGCGCCACAGGTAGCTCAACAGCAGCACGGCCGTAAGGACGGACGTGATGCGAGTGAACAGGCCCACGGTAAACAGCACGGCTACCGTGAGAGCCACCGCGTGCAGTGCCCACAAGGCCGTGGAGCTCGTGGCGTAATCGAGCAGCGAAAAGCCGCGGATGCCGCGCCATTGCCGCATGGTCTCGATCGGGAGCAAGCCGCCGGGTCCGAGCAGCCGCGTAAGATCGAGCGACCAGACTGCCAGCCACCAGGTGATGACCAGACCCACGGCGATGCGCATCACGCTGGTGGTGTAGGGATCGCTGGGGGTGAACCAGAAGCGGTTCCAGCCTTCGCCCGCGCGGGCAAACAATTCGCGAAAGTATTGAGTCATAACAGTGGTCAAGAGTTCGTTTGTGATCGAAGGGATCAAGCCTGCAGCACGACT
>JBGTDH010000270.1:0-3098 GCA_041748435.1 Pirellulales bacterium | reverse complement strand
ACCACGCTGCCGCGCGGGGCCACGCCCACATAGTTGCGCATGCTCATCAGCGGCATCAACCGCTTGAGCTGGTTCTCGTCATCGTCGGGGCCGTGCAGCCAGACCAGCAGCGGGTACGCGTAGTTGGTCTCGTAATGCAGCGGGGCGAACAGCGCACAGGGGGCGTCCTCCACCGCCGGCGTAAACAGGGCCGAACCGAGCTCGAACTCGGCTGCTTCGGCCAGGGGCATCTCGGTTTCTTCAGCAAGACTCTGGATGCGATTCATTAAGTGCTCACAGGAGTGCATGCCGCCCTTGCTGCCCTGCTAGCCGCGCAGGGCAAGCATCCTGACAGGACGACTCAAGCGTGGGACTTTACTTAACACGACGGGGGTGCGTCAACCACAGAACCCCTCACACGCCGCGCCGCGCGAGATTTGATCTTGACAGAGCGATTCTCCGACCGCGGGAGTGAACAATCGCCGACCGATACCGACGAAGTTGGGTCAGGTCAAGCGGGTTGCTCAACCAGGTCCAGGGTCAGACCTAATGCTGTCGCGATCGCCTCGACGTGGGACAGCTTGACGTCCTTTCCGCGCTCCACGTCGCGAATCGTGCCGGGATTGCGAAGCCCTGCCAGCCGCGCAAGAGCGTACCATGTCAGGCCGCGCGCCTCGCGTGCTTGACGCAATCTCGTGGGAATTCCGGGCGGGCTCACTGCCGCCGCCGTTGGCTTGGGTGGAATCTGCCGTTCCGATTCAGCGCGAATCGCCGCATGCCGCTGCCGCTCTTGATCCGACAGTCGGCGATTGACGTGACGCAGCTTCTTGCGCATCGAGGCCTCCGCGACTTCGGTTCAGGAACTTCGTAGGCTGTCACGGGAACCACCAGATACTCATCAACTTCCTCGAACACAACGATGATATACCGGCCATCCGGAATATAGCCGTATGCACATGGGCGATCGGAACTTCGGCTCTTGGCCGAAGGCCGATGTTCTCCAGAACATGATCGACGTCTTGTGCTGTCAGGTCATGCGCCTCGACGTGCTCAACGTTGCCGCCTGGCGTAGGGTCCCACAGAATTTGTGTCCACTTCATCGTGTCGCACGCTGACCGGTCTGAGCAAGTCGAACACCTTATTTCCCGCCGAACTCCGCCGCGAAGGCTTGGGCATTCAGCGGCGCTCCGGTGGCATGCCGCGTCAACTCGTTCCACGGGAGCGAGCGGCCGGGGGCAAACACGCGGGCCTTCATGAAATCGCCCACGCGCTTGTCGCCCGGATAGATGGCCGAGGGCACATCGGCGGTCTTCAGCAGCTCGGTGCAGATTGTGCGATGCAACTGGCAGGCAAAGAGCTGACCCATCATGTAATTGTGATAATAGGCCGGGGCCGAGACGACATGGATCTTGGCGGCGTAATCGGGCGAATCGCGCTGCTCGGGGCGGTTCACCAGTTGATACTTCTCGACCAGGTCCCACCACAGCTTGTTCAAGTCCTGCCCGGGACTGCCGTACAACGCCACCTCAAAGCGCAGCATCACCTGGCACCAGCGGGAGAAGATGAGCAATTGCGCGCGGCGCATCTTCGCGCCCGCTCTGTTGTACGCGGCCGGATCGTCGACTTTCACGCCCATCGCCTGCAGGAACTCGGCGCTCTTGGAGAACCGCTCGAACATCATGGCCACACCCTCGGTGCAGAGAATGTGGGCATCGTTTCTCAGCACGTAAGGCACGCTCTGCGGAATGTTCTTGCTCGAGTACACGGCATGTCCCAGCTCGTGCAGCATGGTGGCCATCCAATATTCGTTGGGCACGATGTTGGCCAGCACGCGCACATCCCCCTCGCGATCGATGTCGGTGCAGAACGCGTGGGGACTCTTGCCCGCCTTCTCGTACAGATCGCTGCGCTTCAGCACATCGTCGATGGGCAGTCCGATGCTGGAGTAGAAATCGCGGCACACGCGCAACGTGTCGGCGTTGGCAAAGGGCGGATCGAGACTCACGCCATACACGGCGGGCGTCTCCTGAAAGAACGGATCGTGGTAGTGCCACGGCCGGAGCTCGTCGACGCTCACGCTACATCCTTTGGCCAGTGACTTATCGATCTCGCTCTTTACTTCCGCGAAGGGGCCGCGCGTGAGCTGATCCAGTTCATCGAACAGGGCCAGCACGTCGGCCTGCTTTTGCTCGTTCAGCTCCAACTGCATGGCGTGATAGTTCTTGAAACCTAGCCGCGTGGCCGCCTCGTTCCGCAGCAGCACCAGCTCCTTGAGATCGGCCTCGATCTTCGATCCGACCGCCTTGCTGGCCATCCACACGGCCTTCCGCTCGGCCGAGTCGCTCGACTTGAGCAGTACCTGCCGCATCTCGCTGTCGCTGTAGGTCTTCTCGCCCACCTGCGGCCGGAACACGTTAAACGCTTGCTCGATGGCGTTGGCCTTCGACGTGATTCGCTTGAGCAGCTCGGGATCGACCTGCTTCTCCAGGTACGCCAGATACAGCACATCGATCTGCCGCTGGAGCGTGGCGTCGGCCGGCTTGGCTTCGCGAATCGCCTTGAGCTCCGCGAACCGGTCCCGATGGGCCAGCGCCTGGTCCAACTGATTCTGTGCTTGCTCCTTGGCCTTGAAGTCTTCGTCCTTGCCGCTGACGTTGGCGTTCCACCATGCCAGGCCGCCGGCAATCTCCAGCGGCCGGATTTGCGCTACGTGCTCCGCAATAAACTTGCGAGCCCGTTCGTCAGCCGAGCCGCGGTCCTGCGCCATCGAAACAACGGGCATCAGCAGCACCCCCAAAATCAACCAGGTTTTGTGACCCATGAGCATGCGTGCCTCAATCAACTTGATAACAAAGCCGTTCGTTCACGGTATGAACCATACCCGCCGTCACCTGGATGGGCAACGGTCGGCCTACGACCGCATTGAGGCGTGTCTGTCCGAGTCGAGTTCGGCCGGGACCCTTACAGTCACCTGAATGTCACGCAGAGTCATCATGTAGAGGCGGTCGGAAGCGAGAAAGGCCAGTACACTCGCTTTAAGTGTTGGATCAAAACTCTTTCAGCGAGGACTGGCCATGAGCAAGGTTACCATGATCGGTTGTGATTTGCATGATGCCTCG
>JBGTDH010000269.1:0-4402 GCA_041748435.1 Pirellulales bacterium | reverse complement strand
GGTCACGCCCAGGTCGCGCACGCGGGCGGCTTCTTCGTAGGTGCGCACGCCGCCGGCTGCCTTGACTTGCACGCCGGGGCCGCAGTTTTCCCGCATCAGCTTCAGGTCGTGCGGCGTGGCGCCCTGGTAGTTGTAATCGCCGCTCTTCTGCTTCACGAAGCCGAAGCCGGTGGAAGTCTTGACGAACTCCGCCCCCGCCCGTTCGCAAATCTCGCACAGCCGGATTTTGATCTCATCGTCGGGGAGATAGTCGTTTTCAAAAATCACCTTCGTGATGGCGCGATGCTCGTGCGCCACTTGCACCACGGCCCGGATGTCTCGCTCCACATAGTCCCAATCGCCGCTGAGCACTTTGCCGATGTTGACCACCATATCCAGTTCGGTCGCTCCTTGCTGGCAAGCCAGCCGCGCTTCGAACACTTTGACTTCTGTCCGATTCGAGCCGTGCGGGAAGCCGATGACCGTGCCCACCTGCACGTGCGAGCCACTAAGGATTTCCGCCGCCATGCCCACCGCATACGGCTTGATGCACACACTGGCCACGCCCAGCCGGCGGGCCACTTCACAGCCGGCCCGCAGCTCGTCGTCGGTCATGGTGGGGTGGAGCAGGGAATGATCGATCAGCCGGGCAATGGAAACCGTCATGGCGGCCAGGGTCCTTTCCGAGAGTTGTGCGATGCACTACGTCTAAGGTTGTAACCCGCGGCTACGGCAGACTCAATGGAGTGGCCGGCTGCGCGGTGGAAGAACCGCCGATGATTTCTGAACTCAAGCAATGTGCAGCAAGCGGCACGTTTGCTCGTAGCTGATGTCCAGGTCCAGCATCACCACCAGGTCATCGGCCAGAATAAGGGGAAGCTCGGGCAGACGCTCCTCAAGGGCCAATGAAAACCGCCAGGTGTCCATCCGCCCGCGTTTGTCTTGCAGGCGAGTCCGGCAGGTCACGGCATATAACGGAGAGGGATCGATTCCGAGGTCAGGGTCTTCCCGGTTCATTTGCTGCAACAACTCTACGTAGAGATTGAAGTCTCGCACCGTTACCAGATCGATGATCGAGACACTCACGCCTTGCTGCAACAACGCCAGGCATTTGGAGACAAACGCCTGTCGGTGCTCGGGGCGGTCCTTATTTCCGGGGCTGACGATCTCAATCGCCGCCACGAGCTTCCGGGCATGGCGACCGTCGTAAACGCGCACTTCGTATTCGTCCAGCTCGGGCAGGTCGGTTTCGATAGTCAGTGAGGGCGCCGGTGGCGCGGCCAATGCGACGCCCCCGCGAGAGTGTTCCGATGCCACCCCCTGGGAGGCGCCGTTCTCTACTACATCGAAAGCGGCGATACCGATCTCGCAGAACGCCCCTAGATGCACACGTGGGGCAGCCTCGTAGCCGGGCGGAAGCCGGGGGAACAAGTGTTGCACAACCATCGCCGGCCACTGTCCGTGGACTTCTTCCCAGGACCGGCGATCGCTGAGCGGCGGTCGAAAATGGTCACGCAAGGGCATCTCCGAACTCCGTGAACTTGATTGGCTCTCCGCTATTATAGGCGCTCAGGCGTCGGTGTAGCGGCCGCGGAAGAAGCCGCTGTCGGCGGGGGGCGCGTAGCGAATGTCGAGCGAGGCGTCTTCCACGCGGCGGCTTCCTTCCTGCTGGGAACGCAGGGCCCAATCCAGCACCGTGCTGGTGAGCAACGTGCGCTCGACCGGATAAGGAGATTTGCCGGTGGCGAAGAACTTCTCGATGTTGAACGTGAGCGGGTCGAAAAAACGGGCGCCCGGCGGGGCGGGAAGATGGAACGCGGCGGAAAGCGGTTCGGTCCGCATCGATGCCTGGCCGGCGAAACTGAATTCCGACACTTGCTCAATCAGATTCAATACCGTGCCGCGCGTGCCGTCTTTGTATTCGATCAAGATGGCTTGCGGCTTCTTTACATTGTCGCGCGGGCGGCCGTAGTTGTTGCTGGGATTGCGGGCCAGCGCAGCATCGAGCAGCTTCCACGACCAGCGGCCTTGATCTCCTGCCTCCCACACGGCGTCTCCACGCAAGCAAGTGACGCTCTTGACGCCCGTCTCACCGCCGCGACGACGCTCCAACATGCACTGCAATGTTTCCAGCGCGTGGAACAGGTAGATCTCGGCTGGGCCGCGATCGTAACCGAAGGCCACCAGTCCTTCGGTGAAGGGCGTCTCCAGCGGCGGCTCCAGCTCCGGCCGCCGCCACGTGACGGGCAACGAGCTTCCCGCCATCAGCGGAAAGCCGAGCTCGCGGGCGGTGGCCACCATTTTGGCCGCCTTGGCGTGATCGTAGGAGAGATGCTTATCGACGAACACCGGCACGCTGCGGCCGCTGGCACGGAACACCTTGACGATCTGCTCGAACAACTCGTAGCGCGGGTAGAGGATCTGCCCACGCTCGTTCAGCGGGTAATCGCCGTGCTCGATGATCAGCAGCACGGCATCGACATCCAGTCCACGCGGCCCACCCAATGCCTGTGTCGCAGTGGAGCAGAGTTCGATGTTGTGCTTGGTGCAAACCTCGGGACCCATGTCATCGGCCGGGGCCTGATCGTTGTACATCCGAACCAGCTTGAAAGGCGGCTGGTGCTGAACGCCCTCGCGGGTGTAACCGTAGATTAAACGTCCCGCGATGTGATAGGCGTGCGATCGCAGGCGATAGATGGAGTTGATGGCCGCCACGCGCGGCAGCGCGGCGCCTTTGCCGGCCCCTTGCGCCAAGATTGTCGTGCTTTGCAAGGAGGCGGCCACGCCCATCGCTGCGCCGGCCGCGGCGACATCCAGAAATTCGCGACGTGAGAATTGCATCGAGGTCATTCCTGCGTTTCGGTGCGCACTTGAACCTGCAACGCGCTGAGCATGCGCGTGAGGGTCTCTTCTTTTCGCGAGATGAACGGGACGTTCTCCAGCACGATGGAACGCGTCTCGCCGCTGGGATGCAGAATCAGGCGTCCCGAGCGCAGCAGCAGGTACTCGAACACGTCGTTCACTTCCTTATCGACGCGCAGATCCGGCGCCGAGTACCGCTTCAGGTCGCTGAGCATGCCGTGATGGTGCAGCAGCTCGTTGGGGCGGACTTCCCAGTAATCGAACTTGGTGCCGATGAGCATGCCCACAAACAGCACGAACAGCATGCCTGCAATCAGATAATAGAACGTGGCGTTCGCCAACGGGTGCAGCGACGAGACGATGCCCTGCAGGAACGGCAGCACCTCGGGTTTGTAAACGCTTACCAGGAACAGGCCCATCACAACCGCGGCCACGCAGAAGAACAGCGTGAGCGAAGTAGCGCGGGGAAAATCGAACGACAGCACCGCCAGGTTCAGGAAGAAGACGCACAGGAAGATAGCCGAGGTAAGCACAGCTTCCGGATTCTGGGCGTTGATCTCGCCGCCGAGCAACGATAGGAAAATCCCGGCTATGAGAGCCGCCAGCAGCGTGGGATAAAGAAACACCAGCTTGGGATAGCTCACGAGAATCACGCGATCCACTTTGGGCGCGGGAGGCTTGACCGGCTTGGCGGGAGCGGCCGGCTTCGTTGTCTGCGGAGCAACGTCGGACATGAGGAGAGTTTCCGGGAGTAAGGAGTGCGGATGGCAAGTCAATCGGTACTGAGTACTGAGTACCGAGTACTGAGCTCTCGAGTATCAGGAGATTTTGGAACTCTTCATTTTTCGCCGTGGGAAACGGTCGTCATCATCCACGGTCTGCTGAAACATCGCTGGACGCGGCTGTCCGGTAATGCGTTCGTAGCGCTCCCATACCTCTTCGGTCCAATTCGTTGTGGGGCGACAATTCTTGACCCCAGAACCGCTCATGACCATCGATTGCAGGAACGCCACCGTCATTTTCCTGATTTCGGTCCCCTCCGCAAACAGTTTTCCGAATGCGTCCTTGTCGACGTACCGGCGATCGTAAGCCACGCACAGATGCGATTGAGTCTCGTTCAAGCTGCCGATAGCGTACCCTAGAAACAGCAGAAACTCCCCCTGTGTTCCGCGCCCGAAGCCCTCGGCAATGTTCGCCATCACCGAGGCGGAGGAATCATTGATCTGGTTGACGAGGCGCCGATCGGTCGAGAATCGCTCCTGCTCTGTATGCTCGAAAACCTCCTTGGACCATTGGCGAGCGCGTTGCCAGATTTTCAGATCTGTGAACACGCGCACGGACATGGGGGATCCTAAGTCTCGTCAGAAGAGCAGAGAGGGAACGCCTGAGTAATGAGTGAGCACTCGGTACTGAGTACTGAGTACTCAGTACCGAGTACCTTAGTCACCCCTCTTTGCGCGGCGGGGCGGCGCCGAATTCCTTGCTGGCCGCGGTCATCTGCTCCTCGAACGTCTTGCGGGCCATCTCCCAGGCGCCGGCATGGATCGGCAGGCCGCAGCCG
>JBGTDH010000268.1:0-4881 GCA_041748435.1 Pirellulales bacterium | reverse complement strand
TGATCAGCGTGAGCACGTTGGAAGCGCAGAGGCTGGGCACCGTGGGCCGAGCGATTCGCGATGTCGAGATCCGCATCGGCGCCGATGGAGAGGTACTGGCCCGCGGCCCGAACATCATGCAAGGCTACTGGCAAAAGCCGCACGAAACGGCGTCAACGCTGGAAGATGGCTGGCTGCGCACCGGCGACTTGGGCGAATTGGATTCCGAAGGGTTTCTGAAGATCACGGGTCGCAAGAAAGAGCTGATCGTCACGGCCGCCGGCAAGAACGTGGCCCCGGTGCTGCTCGAAGCGCTGCTGACCGAAGATCCGCTAATTGCGCAAGCCCTGGTGATCGGCGATGGGCGCAATTATCTCACCGCGCTGGTGGTTCCCAACCAGCAGGCGCTGGAGTCGAACCCGGGTGCGAGAGACCTGCGGCTGGCTGAGCTTCCCAACTGGCGCGTCGACGAGCGCGTGCGAGCCATCTTCGGCGAATGCATCGCCCGCCGTCTGGCCGATGTTTCGCCGACCGAGCAGGTGCGCAAGTTCGTGCTGCTGGAGCAACCGTTCGCTCCGGACACCGGCGAGCTAACGCCCACGCTCAAGCTGCGCCGTGGCGTCATTTGCTCCCGCTATGCACAACTGATCGAATCGATGTACGCGTGAGCGGAACGGAGGGTGTGACTTCGATGCGACTCTTCCCAATGTTGTTGCTCGCAGCCGCGAGCACGTGCTGTCTCCCTTCATTCGCTGGAGCCGCAACGGAGCCTGATGTCGCTGGCGTCGAGTTCTTCGAACGCCGCATTCGGCCGTTGCTGGTCGAGCATTGCCACACCTGTCATGGTCCGCAGCGTCAGCGGAGCGGGCTGGTGCTGAGCACGGCCGTGGGAATCACTCAAGGCGGAGACCGCGGGCCCGCGATCGTCGCCGGTTCGCCGGATCAGAGCCTGCTGCTTCAGGCCGTCGGCTATGAAGACAACGATCTGCGGATGCCGCCCAAGGGAAAGCTTAGGCCCGAACAAATCGCCGACCTAACGGCCTGGGTCGAGCGGGGTGCGCCGCTGCCACCGGATGTTTCCGTGGCTGGTCCCGCGCTCTCGGAATTCGATCTCGAACAGCGCCGCCGGCATTGGGCCTATCAACCGGTGCGGTCGTCGCCCCCGCCATCAACCTCCAACTCCGCTTGGTGTGTCTCTTCCATCGACCGTTTCCTTCTGGCGCGCCTGGACGCGGCTGGTTTGAAGCCGGCGTCCCCGGCCGAGAAGCGCACGCTGATCCGTCGCTTGACGTTCGACCTGATTGGCCTGCCGCCGGCGCCGGACGATGTTGCGGCGTTCGTCGAAGACATTTCGCCGGACGCCTACGAACGTCTGGTCGAGCGGCTGCTGGCCTCGCCGCACTACGGTCCGCGGTGGGCGCGACACTGGTTGGACGTGGTGCGATACGCGGAGACCTGGGGGTTTGAGTTCGATTACGACCTGCACAACGCCTGGCAGTATCGCGACTATTGCGTGCGGGCCTTCAACGAAGATCTGCCTTACGATCAGTTCGTGATCGAGCATCTGGCCGGCGACCTGCTGCCGCAGCCGCGACGCCGAGCGGGCGGAGGCACGAACGAGTCGATTCTGGCCACCGGTTTTTTCTGGATGGGAGAGGGTAAGCAAAGCCCGATCGATCTTCGCCAGGAGCAAGCCGATCGGATCGACAACCAGATCGATGTGCTGGGCAAGGCGTTGCTCGGTCAGACCGTGGCCTGCGCGCGTTGTCACGATCACAAGTTCGATGCCATCTCCACGCGGGACTACTACGCGCTGGCCGGTTATCTTAAGAGCTCACGCTATCAGCAGGCGTTCCTCGATCCGCCGGAGCGAATCGAACCCCACGCCCAGCGCCTGGCAGAGATCCAGCAGCGCCTCCGCTCGATTGCCGCCGGCATTCTGACCGAGGCGTGGCAGGCGTCGCTGGGCAATGCGGATCGCTACCTGCTGGCCGCGCGCAGCGCGCTGGCCAACGGTCCCGATGAGGGCCTGCAACAGGCTGCCGTGGAATTCGCACTCCCCGAGCGGCCGTTGGAACGCTGGATCGAGGCCCTGCGGAGCAAGACCCCCGGAATCGATCATCCGTTGCATGCCTGGCTGGCGCTGCTGCCGGGCGTCCCCTCCTCGCAGGATCTTCAACACCTGCACACGTCGCTGACTCCGAAACTGCCGCACGCCGATCGGAGAAAAGTGTTCGCCGATTTCCGCCGCACGGGCACTCGCGGCTGGTATGTCACCGGCGAGGCATTACGCACGGCGTCGGCCGCGGGCATCTTGCTTGCCTCAACGCCGGAAAGGCCAATCGCTCAGATCGTCTCCCCAGGTGTCCACAGTGGATTGCTCTCGCGCCGGCTGCAAGGGGAGATGCGCTCCGCCACCTTTACCATTGAGCGCCCGTTCATTCATTTCCGCCTGGCGGGGCAGTCTGCACGCGTGAACCTGGTGATTGACGGCTATACGCTAATCATGAATCCCATGTACGGCAAGCTGACGATCTCTCCGAACGAGACGCCCACTTGGTGGACGATGCCGGTCGATCGCTGGCTTGGGCATCGCGCCTACATCGAGGCGTGCGACAGCAGCATCCCCCTGCATGGTCTCAATCCTCCGCCTTCCACGGCGCGCGTGATGGAAGGGCCGCAGGATGGCTACTTGTGGCTGGAGCAGATTGTATTCTCGGAAGATGCCGAGCCCCCCGTCGTTGCGAATTCCATGAACATCAACGTACTTACCGATGCGGCCCATGCGAGCCTGGAATCGCTGGCAGCAAACTACCAACATCAGATGACAACTGCTGTCGCGCGGTGGCAAGCAGATCTGGCCGATCCAACATCCCAGGCAACCGACCGCATCTCACTGCTCAACTGGCTATTGGACAATCAGCTCCTGGATGTCGATACCGCCGCCGCAACCCGGGAGCTGCATGCGTTAGGGGAAGAGCACCGCGCCATGGAGTCGACGCTTCCCACGCCGACTCGCGCGCCGGCACTGGCCGATGGCACCGGCGAAGACGAGCATGTATTTCTCCGTGGCAATTACCGCACGCCGGGGGAGCGGGCTCCGCGCGGACCGCCGGAAGTTCTGGCTTGCTCAGAGGCACGTTCCTTGGAATCGGGCAGTGGCCGCCTGGATCTCGCCCGGCAATTGGTCGATCCGGCCAATCCGCTCGTAGCGCGCGTCATGGTCAATCGACTCTGGCAGCATCATTTTGGCGAAGGCCTGGTGCGCACCCCCGACGACTTCGGCCGTATGGGCCTGCCCCCGACGCATCCGGAGCTGCTGGATTATCTGGCCGCGGAGTTCGTTGCGAGCGGTTGGTCGCTGAAGGCGATGCACCGTTTGATGCTCAACAGCAGCGCCTATCGCATGGCGTCCGCCGCAGACACAGCGATGCGACAACAGGTTGATCCGGAGAACCGCTTGCTGTCCCACGCGCCCGTGCGGCGACTGGAGGCAGAAACAGTTCGCGACGCACTGCTGGCCCTGGCGGGTCGATTGCATCCGACACTCGAAGGACCCAGCGTGCTGCCTTATCTCACGGCGCACATGGAGGGCCGGGGGCGACCGCAGTCCGGGCCGTTGGACGGTGAAGGCCGACGGAGTATCTACATCAATGCCCGCCGCAACTTTCTCACGCCGATGTTTGTCGCGTTCGATTATCCGGCAGTGTTTACCACCGTGGGTCGTCGTGGCGTGACCACGGTCCCCACGCAAGCGCTTACGCTGATGAACGATCCGTTCGTAATCGAGCAGGCCCGCGCATGGTCGCAGCGCGTGCGGGCCAGCACGTTAAGCTCGGAAGCACGGGTGGCCGCACTGTATCAAGCGGCGTTTGCCCGCGATCCGTCCGAGGAGGAGTTACGCTCGGCGCTGGCGTTCGTGCGGCGTCACTCGGGAGACGGACCGGACGAGGCGCAGGCCTGGGCCGATCTCTGCCACGTGCTGATCAACGTCAAGGAATTCATCTACATCCATTAGCAGGATGCGCCACCATGCACCGCGATCTCGACGCCTCCCCGAGCCGCCGCGACGTGCTAATCCGCCTCGCCAACGGGTTCGGAGCGCTGGCCCTGGCCGGGCTCTTCGGCGACCCGGCATTCGGCCGCGTCCTCAAGAATGCGAAGGAAGGGGCGGGGCCGCTCACGCCCCGCCCCTCGCATTTTCCCGCCAGGGCGAAGAGCGTCATCTTCCTGTACATGGACGGCGGCCCGTCGCAGGTCGACACGTTCGACCCCAAGCCCCGGCTCGACCGCGAGCACGGCAAGCCGATCGGGGTGAAGACGCACCCCACCCAGTTCAACAACGTGGGCAACGTCCTGAAGTCGCCCTGGAAGTTCCGCCAGCACGGCGCCAGCGGCATCCCGGTCAGCGACCTCTTCCCGCACGTCGCCACCTGCGTCGATGACCTGGCGATCATCCGGTCGATGGTCTCGAACTTCTCGGAGCACACCAACGCCAACTATTTCATGCACACCGGCAACGGCCTGCAAGGGCGCCCGAGCCACGGGTCGTGGGTCACCTACGGGCTCGGGAGCGAGAGCCAGGACCTGCCGGGGTTCGTCGTCCTCAACTCCGGCCTGATCCCCCCCGGCGGCCTCGACTGCTTCAACAGCGGCTTCCTCCCCGCCTCCTACCAGGGCTCCGTCTTCAAGTCCGGGGCCGCCTCCGTGGCGAATATCCAGCCCGCGGAGGCCACGACCGAAGCCCAGCGCAGGAAGCTGGCGTTGATGCGCAAGCTCGATCAAGGCGTCGTCGGGCGCATGGGAGAGCTCGATAGCCTGGAGTCGGCGATCGCCAATTATTAACCCGGCAAGAAAGTTCCTCATATTGGATTCAGTGCTGGCACCGCAGCATACGCGATG
>JBGTDH010000267.1:0-3990 GCA_041748435.1 Pirellulales bacterium | reverse complement strand
TCGGACAAACTCGGTTCCTTCCGACCATCGATGGGCCATCGCTCAACTTCCTTGTATCCCCCCAAGGATGCGAGCAATCTAACCTTGCTCCCACGCCACACCAATAGCATTCCTAGCCCTCAGGCGGGCCGTTGTTTTTTTATGCGCCTACCCAACTATCCCGAACATCCCCACGTCCAGACAGCTAAAGCGGCACAAACCCGGTCAGATAATCTGAGACGCCGCAACGCGTGCAGTTATTGCATGTCACCAGCCCAGCCGCAAAGCAAAAGCTTATTGACAGTTTATTGAACTTATCCCCTTTAGCCGCGGACGAATTGGCCACAGATGAACACCGATGCACACAGATCAGAAACTGCTTCGTCATGCCTGTTCAGCTTCCTCCTCCCATCGGTGTTCATCCGTGTTCATCTGTGGCAAACCCTGCTGGAGCGCAGGACCAGTCCAACAGGCCGATTACTTCGGAGACATCCCAAATTGGTTCATATCAGGATGCGTATCCTGAGAAGTCTTAAAAACTTTTATCCAAGAACCTCGCTTGGTGCAGGCAAGATCGAATCAGGGTCGTATCAAAAATGACCTATTGGAGGGGTGTCGTATCAGCCGGGGGTGTGTGGGTCCGGCTGATACGACCTGTTGATAGTAAAGCGCCACAAGGACTTGTGGCGACAACGGGGTTGATACGACTAAGGCGGGCGTTGGCAACTCGTCTTGGTCTCCGTCATGGCTATGGTTCCGTCAAGTTGGGCGCCCACAGGCCGGGCTGAAGCTTGGGAGTTTCACCCGAGGATGGAAACGTTGTCTTCACGGCGGCGGCGAGCTGTTGCGACAGCTCGGTGATGGTCTTGGCGTGGGCCGGATCGCTGGCAAGGTTCTTCAACTCACGTTTATCCGACTCGTGATCGTACAGTTCCCGCCCCTGCTTCCCTTCGTCCCACTCGGTGTAGCGCCACCGCGGAGTCCGGAGGCTGTAGCCGAAATACCGGCGCCCTTCCGAGCCGGCATCCGCAGTGACCGTGGCCCGCATCGGACCGCCGCCGCGGCTGACCTGAGTGATCGCCCAGCCGCGACCCTTGGCCGAAGGATCCTTGAGCATTGGGACCAGGTTCTGGCCTTGCAGGTTGCCCGGCGTCTTCACGCCACAAAGTTGCGCCAGGGTCGGAAATACGTCGACCAGCGAGACGGGCGACTTGGCCACGCCCCCCTTCGCGGCAACGTTAGGGGCCACGATCAGCAGCGGCACGCGGGCGCTCTCCTCGAACAGGCTCATCTTCTGCCACAGGCCGTGCTCGCCCGTGTGGTAGCCGTGGTCGCTAGTGAAAACGATGATTGTGTTGTCGGCCAACCCCAGTCGGTCCAAGGCGTTCACGACGCGGCCCACCTGGGCATCCATGAAGCTGATGCTCGCATAGTAGGCCTGCAGGCTTTGCCGCCGCAGGTCGTCGGTGAGCTTGTCCTGCTCGCGCTTGTAGCTGGCCAGTCCGGCGGGTGGGATATCGGCCTGGTCTTCCTTCACGCCCTGCACCACGGGCATCTCCTTCTCCGGGTAGTAGCCGAAGTACGGCTCCTTGGGCGCCACGTAGGGCGTGTGTGGGCGGAAGAAGCCCACGGCCAGGAAGAAGGGCCGTTCCTTGCGTTTGGCGCAGCGCTCCAACACCCACTCGGCATCCTGCGCGTTGAGGCAATCGGTGTGGTGCTCGTCGCTTTTCGGCGAAGCATACCAACTGAGCGTGCCGCCGAACTGACCCGGTGTTAGCGTGACGATCTGCGGTTCCTCCTCCAGCCGGTCCACTCCGGCGGGATTCAGCTCCAGTTCCCACGAGCCGGGATCGTCGTGCCCATTCGTGCCAATCGAACGGGGCACGTTGTAGTGATAGAGCTTGCCGATTCGCGCCGCGAAGTAGCCCTCCAACCGAAATGCTTGCGGCATGCTGTGCTGCGAAGGGATCGTCTGCCGGAAGATCTGCGCGTTAGCCAGAATACCCGTGCTGTTGGGATACAGGCCGGTGAGCAACGAGTTGCGGCTGGGCCCGCAAAGAGGGAAGGCGCAGTAGGCACGCTCGAACCGCACGCCGCGCGCCGCCAGCCGATCGACGTGCGGCGTCTTGGCTCGCGAATCTCCGTAGCAGCCCAGGAAGTTGTTCAGGTCGTCGGAGATCAAAAACAGGACGTTGGGATGCTGGCCTTCGGCTGCGCGAAGATCGCAGGCTAATCCAAGGACCATCAGGCTGGCCAGAACGGCAACGAATCGCAATTGGGTTGGCATGGGTGCTCCTCGGCGGTCCAAGAGAGTTTGATTCACTGCCTCGCCGGCTCTCCCGCTTCGCGCTGGCGCTTTCGGGACTGGTGGCCCGCAGAGTCTGTACGTTCTCAATCCTGCCCTGCTCGACGATCTGATGAATCTAGGCCATAAGCATCGTCCGAAGGCTTGGCGGCCGTCCCGGCCGACTTGCGCGAATCTAACCCCCGCGCCCCGCACGGTCAACGCGCCGCCATGATTTGACGTGATTTGTCATTGAGGCGGGGGCAACGATGATCAATATGAAACGGGAACGGGTGAGGCAAGGCCATGAATCTAAGTAGCGTCTAGTTTTCGACTTGTATCATGGTGGCAAAATGCTACCATCGAAAAGTATGAGCCAGCCTGTCAAGCTTTCCGACGAAATCGTTCTCGATGCTCGATTGACCGCAGAGGTCATGCAACGCTCGATTGCTGGTCAGATCGAGTTCTGGGCTCAACTGGGTCGTGCGATCGAGCCGTTGTTGGAAGGTTCTCGTGCATTGGCCTTGCAGCGCGCCGGCGCCGTTTGCCCCATCTCGGAATGCCTCGCAACGGTTAGTTCAGATCAAGGACGTGAGCGAGTGGCCGCGTATCTCGCTTCACGGCCGTTTCCACACTTCGAGCCGATGCCCGGAGAGCCCGGACAGTTGGTGCGCATCGACGAGCTCGGAAACCGGACTGTGGGCAGATTCATCGGACGCGAGTTCCGGCCCTCCTCCTGATGGATTTTGTACCATTTGATCGCCGGCCGATCCTGGTTGCGGTCGCCGGCCCGAACGGGGCCGGCAAGTCCACGTTCTTTCATTCCCACCTGACGGCGACAGGGTTGCGATTTGTGAATGCCGACGTGCTGGCTCACGAGCTGGCCCTGGAGTCCTACGCGGCGGCGCGCCTCGCGGACGCCTTGCGAAAAGCGCTGGTGGACCAGCAAGAGAGCTTCATCTTCGAGACGGTGCTCTCCGACCCTGTGGGCGAAAAAGTCGGATTCCTGGAAGCGGCAGCGAACAGCGGCTATACGGTCGTTCTGTGTTTCATCGGCCTTTCTGGTCCCGAGCAATCGATCGAGCGCGTGGCGATGCGGGTATTGCAAGGTGGTCACGACGTTGCCAGCGAGAAACTCGTAGCGCGTTTTCCCCGCACGCTTCACAATCTCCAGCAGGCCATTTCGCGGCTGCCGCACGTCTTGATCTACGACAACAGCAACTTGAGCCATGCTTATCGCCATGTGGCCGCCTTTGACCATGGCGCCTTGTGTCATCTTCAGGAGCCGGTTCCGGAGTGGCTGCGACCTTTGCTGCCTTGACGTTTGCCATCAGCCGAGCCAGTCTCCAAAAGCGCATTGCCGTTCCCCAATTGCTGCGCGGGTTAATTACGAGAGCGGCCACGAGATCAGATCCTTGGCCGCGCTCGGCGGCTGTCGCTGGTCTGGAGACCGCCGTCGCTGTGGGTCCGCAGTGGTGGCGCGGTGTCTTTTTGCGTTCTGAAAAGCGCCGGAACTGCTCCCGGCCCTTGGATTTTCGTTTGTCGCCCGTGGCGTCCAGGGTACAATCCATAGGGGAAGGGAACTCCCTGGTCGTGCGCGACCACTCACATCTCTATCCGATTGCGGCGGGCGGCTCAAACCCGCTGGTGGCTCCGAGGCTGCGCGCTCCATGGACAGGCGAGAGGAACCAGATGCGAGGCCCCGGCGTAGGCTGCTTGGCTGGCTA
>JBGTDH010000266.1:0-4667 GCA_041748435.1 Pirellulales bacterium | reverse complement strand
CCCGCCTCAATCGTCTTGCCCAAGCCGACTTCATCGGCCAACAGCGCGCCTTTGGAGAGCGGCGAGTGAAGGCGAACAGGGCCGCCTCCACCTGATGCGGGTTCAGATCGACCTGGGCATCGACTAAGGCGCCCGCCAACTTCTCCAAGCTGTCCGCCGAACAGCGCTTGGTAAGTTCGTGGGCGATGTACTTGGCATGATGGGGCGACAGGTGCATGGCGTTGCATCACGATGGGCCGGGTCCAGGACCAGCCCGAGCGAAGGACACCTCAAGATGCGCTACAACATAGAAGATGCTGGCCGCGGCAGACAAGATGCTGCCTCGGATTTTGCAATGATCGCAACCGAAATACAACAGGATTTTCCTTGAGCGGGCTGGGCATCGTGATTACAAGAGGGGTGCGGTTGGATAACTTCTCAGGGCTGGATTAGCATGTCAAAAACCCCTGTCATCAAAGTCGAGTTTCCGGGGGGGCCGGCGGTGCGCATTCCCTCGGGCTGCGATCCGGCCACGATCAGCGCCGTGCTCGCGGCCCTGCAAAACGTCTCGCCTCCCACGTTGCCGCTGGAAGGATCTTCGGAGCGGGCTACGCTGGCCTTCGCTCCGCGTACTCTGTCGATGATGATGCCCGGCGCCAGCAGTTCTTTCCCAAGCAGTTCTTCCTCCAGCTCCAGCAGTTCGTCCTCCTCCAGTAGTTCGTCCTCCAGTTCCAGCAGCTCGTCTTCGTCGAGCAGCTCGAGTTCTTCATCGTCTTCGTCGAGCAGCTCCAGCTCCTCGTCTTCCAGTAGCTCTTCTTCCAGTAGCTCTTCTTCCAGCAGTTCGAGCAGCTCTAGTAGTTCCAGCAGCTCGTCGAGTTCCTCGTCCAGCAGCGCCGCCAAGCGGCGAGGGTCGCGCGCCGCTTGATAGCGGGCTGTCCGCAAATGGGTTATCCTGGGGGCCGCATTCACTTGCCGGATTGAACTTTGGCGGAGGGTTGCTGATGCGTTGGTTATCTTTGATCGCCGGTGGCTTGATGTTGGCTTCGTTGCCGACCAAGCTTGCCCGTGCCCAAGACGCGGAGAAGGGCGTTTCGCTGTTCGACGGCAAGACGCTCAACGGCTGGGAAGGCAACCTGCAGATGTTTCGTCTGCAGGACGGAGCAATTGTGGGGGGCAATCTGCATCAGCGCATTCCGCGCAACGAGTTTCTCTGCACGCAAAAGGAATACGGCGATTTTGAGCTGCGGCTGAAGTTCAAGATTGTGGGAGACGGGGCCAACGCGGGCGTGCAGATTCGGTCGCGCCGCATTCCCAACCATCACGAAATGATCGGTTATCAGGCCGACCTGGGAGACGGCTACTGGGGCGCCCTGTACGACGAATCTCGCCGCCGCAAGGTGCTGGCCGCGCCCGAGAAGGAACAAGTCGAAAAGGTGCTCAAGCGCGGCGAGTGGAACGACTATGTCATTCGCTGTCAGGGGCGTCGCATCCAGCTTACGATCAATGGCCTGCCCACGGTCGACTACACGGAGCCGGACGAAGCGATCGAGCAAAAGGGCCTGATCGGACTGCAGATCCACGCGGGTCGGCCCAGCGAGGCATGGTACCAGGACATCAGCCTGCGCGAGCTGTAAAGAAGCGGCCCTTATCAACTGGAGAAGCCGATTGTGACGGACCGCTCTCGCACGCCCCCCAAGTTCATCTACTTCGATCTGGGGAACGTCCTGTTTTTCTTCGATCATCGCCGCGCCTGCCAGCAACTGGCTGCGGCCACCGGGGCCGGCGCGGGACAGATCTGGGATCTGCTGTTTGCCAGCGGATTGGAGCTGGAGTACGAGGCCGGCCGCCTCACGAGCCGCCAGATGCACCAGCGCTTCCAGGAGGGCACAAGCACCACGCTGGAGTTCGACGCTTTTGCCCGCGCGTTCAGCGAGATCTTCGAGGTGAGCGTGCCGCTGAAGGCCATTCTGGCTCAGCTCGCCTTCTGCGGCCAGCGAATGGGCCTGCTCTCCAACACCAACGAAATGCATTGGCAATTCTTGCTTGGTGACCGCTACGGGCTGATGCCGGACATCTTCGAGAAACTTGTGCTGAGCTATGAAGTCGGCGCGATTAAGCCCGAGGCGGCGATCTTTCAAGCCGCCATCGAGCGTGCCGGCGTGGCGCCGCACGAGATCTTCTACATGGACGACATGCCCGGGCACGTGGCGGGCGCCCTAAGTCAAGGAATCGACGCCGTGCAGTTCACCGACGCGGTCACGCTTGCTGCTCAGATGCACGCGCGCGGTATCGACTTGAATTACTAAGGCCTCGCGTGCCAAGGATGCAGGGAGCAAGTGCCAGCATGAAGCTTGCGATCGTTCACGATTGGCTGACTGGCATGCGTGGCGGAGAGAAGTGCCTGGAGGTGCTGTGCCGCCGCTTTCCCGAGGCGCAACTGTTCACGTTGCTTCGCACGCCGGGCAGCACGTCGCCGGCCATCGAGCGGATGCATATCCGGACCAGTTATTTGCAGCACGTGCCGGGCGTGCAGCAGCATTATCGCTATTTGCTGCCGTTGATGCCTTCTGCCGTTGAGCGTCTTCCCTTGCCGGCGGATGTTGACCTCGTGGTGAGTTTCAGTCATGCCGTGGCGAAGAGTGTGATCCCGCCGCCGGGCGTGCCGCATGTCTGCTATTGCTTTACGCCCATGCGCTACGCCTGGCATTTGCGCGACGAGTATTTTGCTGATGCCGATTCCGCCGGCGGGGGAAATCGGGTGCTCAGCGGTCGGTTGTGGAACGCGCCGCTCGTGGCGGCTCGCAATCTGGTGCTGGACCGCTTGCGCGCGTGGGACCGCGACACCGCCGAACGCGTGACGCATTTTGTCGCCATCAGCCATGCGGTAGCCGATCGCATTGCCGAGTGCTACGGGCGTGAGAGCCATATCATTTATCCGCCGGTTGATACGGAGTTCTACACACCCGATGGAGGTCCGCGCGAAGATTACTATCTGTGCGTGTCAGCCCTCGCGCCGTATAAGCGGATCGATGTGGCGGTTGCGGCCTGCAACCGTCTGCAACGACGCTTGCTGATCATCGGCCAAGGTCCGCAGCACAAGCGTTTGGCGCGTCTCGCCGGTCCCACGGTCTCGCTCTTGGGATGGCAACCCGATGACGTAATTCGCCACCATCTACGGCGTTGCCGGGCCTTGCTGTTCCCCGGTCACGAGGATTTCGGCATCGTGCCGCTAGAGGCTCAGGCGTGCGGTGCGCCCGTCGTGGCCTTGGCAGCCGGGGGCGCGCTGGAGACCGTGCTGCCCGCCGCCCAGGATCGAAGCGGGACTGGCGTATGGTTTCCGCAATCGACCGAAGAATCGTTGTGCGAAGCGATGCTGTGGCTGGAGGACAATCAGGATCGGATTTGCCCGCACCTGGCTCGCGAACAAGCAGAACGGTTCTCCAGCCATCATTACGAGACTGCTTTTTTAAACTGCATAGAGGCGATCGCCTCTCCACAAAGGCCTCACAGACCACCCGAATTGCCGAATCACATCCCCGCGGTTTGAGCCCTGCGTTGGCATCTGCTTTGCACTATACAAGAAGCCATTCTTTCGTATGCAGTCTCCCCCATGCAACGAAGTTAGAGAGAGGAACGAGTCATGAAACGCATCTTATTGATAGTGCTCGTCAGCGGCGCGTTGGTAGTCGGAGCGGCAAGTCAGGCATCGGCTCAGTTCGGCTTGTCAAATCGTTACGGCTGGACCGGTTACTACCCGGGTTATGTAACCCCCAACTATTCGTACCGCTACAACTACAGCCCGTATGGATACAACTACTCGTATCAGTACGGCAACCAGAGCTACGGATATCCCAGCTATGGCTATAGCAACCCTAGCTATGGCTACAGCTATCCCAGTTATAGCTATCCGAGCTATGGCTCGTACTACCGGGCTCCCAGCTATGGATACCGCTACTGGTAGTAGAGTTCAAAAGCTCGATCGTCGGATCACCTTCTCGGCGTCTGTCCTACGCGCTCTTCTTTCCCAACCGCGGCTCCGGCTGCGAGATCTTCTTCCGCAGCGCAGCAACGGATGCCTGCATCCGCTGCTCTTGCTCTAGAAACAATCGCACCTCGCGGCAGCGGGCTTCCAGCGCGGCAAACAGCGAGGCCGGCGCGGCAGACATCCAAGTCTGCGCGAGTTGATTGATTTCCCCCCGCAGCCCGCGACGCAAGCGGGTGGTGAAAGCCCACACCAGGACCACGCACCACAGCACCAGCCAGAACAGCGCGGGGACGAAGAAGTCCAAACCTAGCACCTGGGACGGCACATCACGAAAACCAAAATCAACCGCTAGCCAAGAATCCCAGAAGAAGTTACGCCCCAAGCGATAAAGCAGCAGCACCAGCATCAATAGGAGCGCCAACTCGTAACGCAGTCGCGTGAACCAGCCGCAGTGCCGCTGCGCTTGCCGCGCCACGAGAGATTGCAACTGTCCGCTAGTTTGTTCCACAAACCGCGCACCGGCGGCGTTGGCCTGCCGCAGCACGTCGTCGGAACGCAACGTATCGCGTGATAAGCCCGCTTCGGCGGCGTAGCCGTCGAGCGTAACCGCGGCAGCGCGCACCTGCCCTTCATCCCAGCTCCATGCCACGGCCCGCGTTCCCGCGCCTTCGGACTTGCGTTGCTCCTTCTTGCGTCGCCAAGC
>JBGTDH010000265.1:0-12224 GCA_041748435.1 Pirellulales bacterium | reverse complement strand
ACATCTTCCTTGGTGGGATTGGTGTCATCGAACCTCAGGTTGCACTTCCCACCGAACTCCTGCGCGATGCCGAAGTTCAAGCAAATGCTCTTGGCGTGCCCGATGTGCAGGTAGCCGTTGGGCTCCGGGGGAAATCGCGTCTGCACCCGCCCGCCCCATTTGTTCGTCTGAAGATCTTCCGTGACGATGGTGCGAACGAAATCAAGCGGCTGGGACGCAGGCGTATCGGCAGTGGACATGATGTATCCGTGGGATGTATGGACGGCAACCGCGAGGTCGGCTTACTTCGGGCCAGCTCCCGCCGGTAGCTGTGCCGTTTAAGCAATTTATCGAAACGGGAGCATTCAGGGAACGGGAGTGCCGGTGAACCTCGTGCCGCAGAACGTCGTCCGTTCTGA
Source organism: Pirellulales bacterium (assembly GCA_041748435.1). GTDB lineage: Bacteria > Planctomycetota > Planctomycetia > Pirellulales > JBGTDH01 > JBGTDH01. The sequence goes on along the minus strand of JBGTDH010000265.1, from coordinate 11,826 downwards.
AGAGCAGTACGCATGGTGTCCGTGGTGTAGCGGTTCTGCACGCCTGGCTGTGAACCAGAGAGTGAGGGTTCGACTCCCTTCGGATACGCTTTTCCTATTCCCGTGGCCCGCCTGGGTATACTCAGTTGATTCGCATCGCAGGTCTAATCTCTAATCGCTGCAAATGTCCAAGGCGAATAAGCGTCGTCGAAGTGTAAAGCCCAAAGTGCGCGAGGTCCGCGCGTTCGGGACGGGGGAGAGCGCGGCGGCGGAGTTGATGACCGTGGGCTGGCTGCTCACCACGCTCACGGCGCTGGCGTGCGAGTTGGGCACAGTGGCCGCCACCTGGATTGCGCAGCGAGATCCGCAATCGCTGCGCATCGCGACCTTGGCCGGCGTGCTGATGCTGGCAGCCGTGTGTACCGGACTGATGTCGCTGGGCCTGTTGGCCGCCGCGTGGAGACTGCGGAAGGTGAAACCGCCACGCGGCATTACGGTCTTCGCCCTGTTTGTGGGGTTGGCGCCCCTGGCCCTGTTTGCCATCCGGCAACTCATGAATTAGCCAACTCGCTCGCAGGCCGTCGAGGCCGGAACTTTTCGCGCAGCACGCGCGTCCCACTTCCAGATGCGGCGCGTCTGGCCGATTCGCATCGACGTGTGCCAGAACTGTCTCGGGGCGATTTCTACTGCTTTCTTTGGAACACGAAAGGTGTTTACGATGAGAGTCTGCGCATTTCGGGCCATCGCATTGGCCTTATTGATCGGCGTGTTGGTTTCAAGCCGAGTCCAAGCATTCGAGGAGCCAGTCGCTAAGCCGCCAGCGGAGGAGATGAAGCCGCGGGCAATTGCTCCCTTTGTTCAGAAGGGGCTGGGGTGGTTGGTCGAGGCCCAGCACAGCAGCGGCGGCTGGGGCGCGGGATCGCACGCCAATCAACAGAATCTGGATGTGCGAAACGTCCAGGTCGATCCTGCGACGACGGCCTTCGCGGCGCTGGCGCTGTTGCGAGCCGGCCATACGCCGGTCAGCGGCGATTTCAAAGCAGCCGTCCGCAAGGCGACCGAGTATCTGGTCAAGACCGTCGAGACCTCCGACACGGCGGGTCCCAAGATAACGGAGATCGCCGGCACGCAGCCGCAGGCCAAGCTCGGCCCGCTGGTGGATACGACGCTCACGGCGCAGTTTCTGGCTCGCGTGTTGCCCACGCTGCCGGAAGGGGAGCCGCTGCGCATCCGTGTGAGCACTGCCTTGGATCGCTGTCTGGCCAAGCTGCAAGTGGCACATCAGAAGGATGGCAGTTGGAACGTGGAAGGAGGTTGGGCGCCCGTGCTGCAATCGTCGTTGGGTTGCTCTGCTTTGGAGTTGGCGCAAGTGGCCGGCAAGAAAGTCGAGGGCAAGCAGCTTGACTTGGCGCGCGATTATCAGAAGAACAACTTCGATCGCAAGACGGGACGCGTTGATGCCAGCAAGGGCGCCGGCGTGGCGCTGTACGCCTTCTCCGGCGCCCAGCGTGCCAATGCCGGAGAAGCGCGTGCCGCGCAAGATCTGGTGCAGCAGGCCAAGCGCGAGGGCAAGCTGGCCGCCGATGCTCCGGTCAACAAGGAGAATCTGGCCAAGAGCGGCGTGCCCATGGCCGAGGCCGAGAAACTGGCCGAAGCCAACACGGCGAGCGAAGCCCAGAACCGGCGGCTGAACGACGAGGCGCTGCTTACCGGCTTCGGCTCCAATGGCGGCGAGGAATTCCTGAGCTATTTGATGAGCTGCGAATCGCTGGTCATCACCGGCGGCAAGCAGTTCCAGGAATTCACCGACAAGATGCACGACCGGCTGGCCAAGGTGCAAAACGCCGATGGCAGCTGGTCGGGGCATCATTGCATCACCAGCCCGGTGTTCTGCACGGCGGCCGTCGTGCAGTGCCTGACGACCGATCGCGACGCCAAGGTGCTGATCCAGATTGCCCGCAATGCGGCCAAGGCGCCGGTTCAGAAGTAAGAGGAGAGTTGCGATGAACCGCAGTTATTACTCGCCGTGGCTTCGCGTCTGCGGGGTGTGGGTGGCGATGTTGTGCTTGCCGTGCCATGCGGACGATAGCCAGCAAGCGAGCGCTCTGGCTCGCGCGGCAGAGTGGCTATGGAGCCAGCAAGCCGATGACGGCGGCTGGCATAGCCAGACGTATGGATTGCTCAAGTCGGGCCAGGCGATGACGCCGTTTGTGCTGCATACGCTGCTCGAAGTGCCGGAAACCGTGGTGGCGCGACCGGCGGGCGGCGTCGATCGCGCCTTGAGTTTCCTGAGAGGCCATATCAAGGACGGCGCTCTGGGTCTCAGCGATCCGGACGTGCTGGAATATCCCAATTATTCGACGGCCTACGCGCTGATGTGCTTCGTCAAAGCCGGCGATGTTCGCGATTCTTCACGGATCGCCGCGATGGAGCGTTATCTGCTCGATCAGCAATACCGCGAAGCGAACGGATTCGATCCCCAGCATCTGGCTTACGGCGGCTGGGGCTTTGGCGCACCGATACGGCCGGGCCAGCCTGGGCACATGGACCTGGCCCACACACGGCGGGTGCTGCAAGCGCTACGCGCCAGTGGATGCCAGGACGCACAGGCCTTTCAGCGAGCCGAGCATTTCTTGCGTCTGGTGCAGAAGCATCCCGACGAGCCTCGGCCGCAGCCTGGTTGCCTGTACGATGGTGGATTCTACTTCTCACCCATCGTGCTGGCTGCCAATAAGGGCCGCGAAGATCAATCGCGCTCGGGCCAGATTCGCAGCTATGCCACGGCCACCTGCGATGGCGTGTTGGCGCTGTTGGCCGCTGCTGTGCGGCTCGACGACGAACGTGTCCAACAAGCCACACTCTGGCTCCAACGGCATCCGCAACTCGATCGACCCGCGGGCATCCCCACCGATTATCCCGAGCCGTGGTACGACGCGCTCTATTACTATCACCTCGCCGTGCGCAGCGAAGCCTACGCACGATTGGCACCTCCAGAAGATTGGCGTCGGCTCATCGCCGCGCAGCTTGCACCGCACCAGCAGCTGGATGGCCACTTCGTCAACCGCCGCAGCGCGTTGATGAAAGAAGACGATCCGTTGATGGCCACCTCGCTGGCGACCATTGCCCTGCAACACGCAACCAACGACTGAGCCGGTCGACTCACGGTGTGCGAATTCCCAACGCCCGGCGAATTGCATTGCCCGTGGCACGTGCGGAGTTGGGCGTCGGCGGCTCGGCTGGTTCCGCAGCCACGGCGGGTGCAGAAAGCGGTGTCGTGATCGGGGGCGTCGTCGTTAAGGGCGGCGGAGTGGGCTCAGCCGGCGCCGACGGAATTGGCGCGGCCGATTCCGGCATCGCTTGATCTTCCACGATCGGCGCTGGCGTTAAGGCTGGAGCCGGAGCGGGTGGCGGCGCCGGTTCCGAGCATCCCACGACACTCAATCCCAACAACGAGGCGAATTCCAGCACTCTGCGCATGAAACTCTCCTTAGGAATCATTTGAATCGCTCATTACTTCTTGCTCAGCGCGGCAGCGTAGCGTTCGTTCACGGCGTTCCAGTTGATCACATTGTAAAATGCCGCCACGTAGTCCGGCCGCCGGTTCTGATAGTTCAGATAATACGCGTGTTCCCACACGTCGACACCCAGAATCGGCGTGTTGCCGGCCATGAGCGGGCTGTCCTGGTTGGGGGTGCTCTCGATCACGAGCTTCTTGCTGGCGTTCACGCTGAGCCAGGCCCAGCCGCTGCCGAACCGGCTCACCGCGGCCTTGGTGAAATCTTCCTTGAACTTGGCGTACCCGCCGAGCTCCGCGGTAATGGCTTCGCCCACCTTGCCCGTGGGATCGCCGCCGCCGCCGGGACCCATGATCGTCCAGAACAGCGAGTGATTAGCGTGCCCGCCGCCGTTATTGCGCACCACGGGGCGGATGTTCTCCGGCACCTGGTTGATGTTGATGCACAACTGCTCGATCGTCTGGTTGCCCAGGTCCGTGCCTTGGAGGGCGTTGTTCAGGTTATTGATGTAGGCTTGATGATGCTTCGTATGATGGATCTCCATCGTCTTGGCATCGATGTGCGGTTCCAGTGCGTTATTGGCGTAGGGAAGCGACGGCAGTGTGTAAGCCATGGCGGGCACCTCAGGTAGGTCTGCGAAGTTGGATGGATCGGCCTTCCGTCCGCGGAACAAGGCTTCGATCCGTTGTTCGCAACATACCCGATGGAAACAGGTCTGGGTAGCGGTGCTGGCGCCCGGCTGTTCCCCTGCTGCCGCCTATTCGTCGCGGGCTTTCAGCAGCGAATTGAGCAAATCGGGCGAGACGTTCAGCTCACCGATCTTGGCCGCGTTCTGGGCCAGTTCCTGGAAGGCCAGCGAGATCAGAAACCGCGGATCGTTGCCGGCGTTGGTGGCCATCAGCGTCCGCCAATCGACATCCTTGAGCGGCTCCATCACGGCCCGCAGTGCGTAAGCGCGGGCATCGGCCTCTTTGCGTTCGTTCTGCACGCGGCTCTCCACGAGCACGGCGCGCTGCTCTTCGACCGCCACTTCCGCGGCCATCTTGGTCTCGTTCACCTGCCGCTTCTTATGCTCGGCGGCGATTTGTGCATCCCACTGCGATTCGACCACCTGCCGCTTCTTCTGCTCAACCGCGATCTCCGTATTCAGCTCGTTCTCTTTGATGGTGCGTTCCAGTTCCACGGCGGCGTTGCGGCGGGCATAGATGGCCTCGTCGGCCTGCCGCAGCAACTGCTCGCGCGCCGCGGCTTGCAGCGCTTTGGACATTTCCGGCATGGCCTTGATCGAAAGGATCGAAAGCCCCAGCACCTCCACGCCCAGCATGGCCACGCTCTCGGCCGTCTTCAGCCCGGCCAGCACTTCGGCCACGAGCGCGTCCGAGCTGACGAGCAACTGTTTGAGCGTGCTCCGCTGCGTAAAGGAGCGCGCCAGAATCTGCGTCGCATGGAGCAGACGATCGTTGAGCTTCCTCGGATCGTCGGAGCGATAATTGCCGCGCGCATCGAGGCTGTAGTCCAGTAGGGCCGCCACGCGGCGCGGATCGGTGATGCGATACGTCAGCTCGCCCTGAATCGTGGCGTCCTGGAAATCGGCCGTGACCTCATTGAACACGAACGGCACATCGACGCTGCCGACCGGTACGTTCACAATGACGGCGGAAGGCGCCCAATAGAAGAATGACAATCCGGCCCCTTCCCGCAACACCTGCCCTCCCACGTAATGCAGGATGTAGCTGGTGGGCGCCGCCTTCATGTAACGGATTCCGAACATCGATCGGGTGCCTTCCTCAAAAACGGCGGAAACGGACTTTACGCAATTGTAGCTCAGACGCTCCAAGGACAGTTCGCCGGGATCGAAGGTTCCTTGGCGGCGGGCTTCGGTTGACACCTCCCAAGTTCAACCGTATGCTTGAAAACGTCAGCAACTAGAAGTGCCGATTCGATTGTCACAATGCGTACCGAAGACACCGTCTTAACCGCGCTTCCCACTGCCTTGGCTGGCATCTGCCGGCTGGTGGCGGTACGAATTATTATTGGGAGTACGCGGTCTTAAGGCGCTTGCCGGACGTTCCACCTAACGAACCGAAAGCCCTGAGGCCACCAAGCCTCGGGGTTTTTTTATTTGACCACATTACCCGGCGGCAAAACCGCGAGAGGTCGAGCCATGCGACGCGTCCAGATCTACGACACCACGCTGCGCGACGGCAGCCAGGGCGAAGGAGTCAGCTTTTCCTTGCAGGACAAGCTGCTCATCACCCAGCGGCTGGACAGCCTGGGCTTCGACTATGTCGAAGGAGGATATCCTCTCTCGAATGAAAAAGACGTGGCCTACTTCCAACGCGTGCAGGATCTCGATCTAGAACATGCGCAGGTGTGCGCGTTCGGCATGACCCGCCGCCGCGGCGTACAGCCGGGAGAAGACCCCGGCATGCGGGCCTTGGTGCAGTCCGGCGCTAAGGTCATCACGCTCGTGGGCAAGACGTGGGACTTGCACGTGACCGAAGTGCTTCGCGTCTCGCTGGAGGAAAACGTGGCGATGATCGCCGACAGCGTGCGCTTCCTGCGAGAGGCCGGCCGGGAGGTGATCTACGATGCCGAGCATTTCTTCGACGGCTTCCGGGCCAATCCCGAGTACGCGCTGAAGACTCTGCGAGCCGCCATCGAAGCCGGCGCCAGCCTGCTGGTGCTGTGCGACACCAACGGCGGCACGCTGCCGGAAGACGTGGCCGCGCGGGTGAAAGCCGCCGGCGATGCTTTGAGCTTTCCGCTGGGCATCCACTGCCACAACGACTGCGAGGTAGCTGTGGCCAATAGCCTGGCGGCCATCGACGCGGGGGCCGTGCAGGTGCAAGGCACCATCAACGGCTTCGGCGAACGCTGCGGCAATGCCGATCTAATCTCCATCGTCGCCAACCTGGGCATCAAGAAACGCGGCTTCGAGGTCCTCAAGCCCGGTTCGTTGGATCGCCTCACCGAGTTGTCGCGGTATGTCTACGAACTGGCTAACATGGGCTATCGCTCGAACCAGGCGTTCGTCGGCCAGAGCGCGTTTGCCCACAAGGGCGGAATGCACGTGCATGCTATCAACCGCATCACGGCCAGCTACGAGCACATCAGCCCGGAGCTGGTAGGCAACGAGCGGCGGGTGCTGGTGAGCGAGCTGTCCGGCAAGTCGAACATCGTGGCGCTGGCCACCAAGCACAAGATCGCCAGCGACGAAAGGCTGATGAGCGAGATTCTGGCCCGCGTGGTGAACCTGGAGAATCAGGGCTACCAGTTCGAGGCGGCCGAGGCCTCCTTCGATCTGCTTGTGCGGCGGGCCAGCGGCACATACCGGCCCCACTTCGAGCGGCTGGGCTATCACGTGACTGTGGAAACCGACGCTGGGGGCCACGTGACCACGGAGGCCACGGTGAAGATTCGCGTGCAGGGCCGGGTGCGGCACGAAGTGGCCGAGGGAGATGGTCCGGTAAACGCGCTGGATGCGGCCTTAAGAAAGGCCCTCAATGGCGAGTTCCCGAACCTCCGGCAGATGCAGCTTGTCGATTACAAGGTCCGCGTTATAAACTCCGAGGCCGGCACCGCCGCCGGCGTGCGGGTCACGATCGAAAGCCAGGACGACGCCGGCATCTGGGGCACAGTCGGCGTGAGCGAGAACGTGATCGAAGCCAGTTGGATGGCCCTGGTCGATAGCATCGAATACAAGCTGTACAAGGACGAAACGGCGGTAGCAGCGGAAGTCGAAACAGCCGCCGCAAGCTGAGGACAATGCAAAATGCAAAGTGCAAAATGCAAAATGAGGGCGCGTTGGCGATTGGGATGCCCGTCGTTCCTGGCATTTTGCATTTTGCATTTTGCATTCTCTTTACTTCGCAGGGATGCCGCCTTATGACTGCGACCGAAGAGCTTCCCAAGCAATACGATCACCAGGCCGCGCACGAGCGCTGGTGTCCTTTCTGGGAAGAGCGCGGCTGCTTTCATAGCGAGCCGGATGCCGGCCGGTTACACTCCCTTTACTTGCTTGCTGCCGGGACTGCGGCTACACGGAAGCCCAGGACGAAGTAGCGGGACGACGGGTTGAACCCGTAGCGGTACCCCGACGCGCAGCTCCGGGCGGTGGTGTTCCAGCTCCCGCCCCGGATCGACCGGTCCGAGCCGTCAAGAGGACCAACTGGGTCTTCCACGCGGTCCTCCTTTGCATGGTTCGCCTTCCAATCGTGGCACCACTCCATCATGTTCCCATGCATGTCGAACAAGCCCCAAGCGTTGGGCAGCTTTCCACCGCACGGCTGACTCAATGACTGATGGTAGACCGCGTATGCGGCCAACAACGACTCGTCATCACCGTGCCCAAACTGAGTCGTGGTCCCGGCGCGGCAGGCATATTCCCACTCCGCTTCCGTTGGGAGCCGACACCCCGTGGCCCCCTCCACCAGCCGCCACGCATCATATTCCACGAGCTGTCCCCTGGCATCCTTTTCATACTCCCTTAATCCCGTCCGCTCGTAGCAGGGCGTCAAGCCGTGTCTGCGGCTCAGCCAATTGCAGTACAGCACGGCGTCGTACCAACTCACGTTTTGAACCGGATGCGCGCCCGTGGGGCTAGGTTCCTTGGCCGCGCCCCACCATTCCTGCGGCTTCTCTGCGTCGGGGTCATCCATGAACCGTTGGAACTCGTCCACCGAGACTTCGCGGTCGCATAGGTAAAACGTCCGCGTGAGTGTCACCGATTGCTCCTTTGCGTCGTTGACTTTATCCTTACGCGTGAAGCTGCCGGCAGGGATCTTGACCATCGTCTGGCCTTGCGAGTTTACAAACCAGTGTCGATCACCCGGCGGCCCCGCGGTGACTTCGGGAAGGGGTCTGTCCCATTGCCGCAGGGTCCAGCCGGTAGCGCTGTGCGTCGCCCCGTCGGGAGCTTGCCGGTACAAGTCCAGCAGCACGCTAGACAACGATTGCTCCGCGGCGGCCGCGCCTTGCGCCGGGATGCGTCCCACGGCCAGGATCAATCCTGATCGAAACGCCGAGTCCTGCGTGGTGCGCAACGGCTCGGCATAGCCGGCGGGGTCGGCGTGCCACGTTTCCACACCGTGAATAAAAGCGGTGCGTTGCGACAGATCGGGACCAAGCGCCAAGACCGACTGGGCCGCGTCCGTATCGCCTAAGTGCAACAAGGTGATCGCCAGGCGCGCCCGGAGGCTTGGTTTCTCACTGGCAGCAACCGCCTTCTTGAGGCGATTGATGCCCGGTGCCAGACCGTGCCGCAGCGCAGTCACCACATTTGGACACTCACTACTGGCGGCCCATTCAATACTATCCGTGATGTAATCCTGCTCGTGATGACCGAGCTCGGCCAGTGCGAAAGCGGCGTGCAGGCGCTGCGTCCGATCTCGTTCGGTTTCCGCGAAACGATTTTTGAGCACGGGAACCGCCACGGCTTCCAGCGTTTTGAGATTATCGATCGCGTACGAGACCGCCTCGGGCGGCGCCGTCATCACGGCTTCCACCAGAGTCTCGGCCCGCTGACGGTTGTTCTCGGCCACGAGGTTGGTAACGCCTGTAATTGCCAGGCAGATCACGGCGGCCATGATCCCGCCTCGCACGCCGTGCACGAGCGCGGCCTGGCGCATCATCTGGCGCTGGGGCTGCGTCCAGTTCTTCTTGCGAGTGAACAAGCGGATGTTGAGGTCTTCCCAGAGCGCCGGGAGGCAGTGGTTCTCGCACTTTGCATTCCAGAGGGCCGAGCGCTCCGCCAGCCGCAACTCGGCGCGGCCCCGGCGGGTTTCGCGCTGCTTGCGCGTGAGCCAGTCGCGAAGGGAGGGGACGAGGTAGTCGTGCGTGAGCTGGTAGTGGAGTGCGCTCGCTCCGCGAGTGGACGGGGCGGGAGTAGACGCGTCAACTTCGCTCGACGACGGTTCTGGAGTCGACGCTCCCTCCTCGACTACAGTCGGCGTGATCAGACGCAACTCGGAGTCGAGAATCTGCAGCAAATGGTCAAAGTCCTTCCGGCGGCGCGCATAGCCGCTGGATTGCAGCAACTCCTTGTATGAACGCGAGTTTCCCTTAATGTTGCTCCCCGTTTCCGGCAACAGCGCCGCCAGAACCGCGCGGGCAGCGGGCTGATGAAAACGGTGTTCCGGCGACGCCGTGCGGGCGCTGAACGTCTCTTCCAGGAAGGTGGCCCCGACGCCCGTCGCTCCACCGACTTCCCGCATAGCAGCCGGCGTCCAGGGACGGGCTTTCATCATCTCCGCAAACAGCGACAGGCGGACGGAGACGACCTTTCCTTCCTCGGCCAGGCCGGAGACCGCCTGCCGCAGGAAGGCCTGCTCCTCGGCAGTCCACTGGCGGGAATGTTCCGACAAGCGGCCATAGGCCCTGCCGAATGCGGTGAGGACCTTGCGGGCATGATCGGCGTCGAACAAATCGGCCACGGCGCAGTTTTGACCATCGACGAGGCGAATCTCTAGCTCGCGCAAGAATCGGCTGACCGCCAGCCAGAAATCATCACGGACCATGACTAGGCACTGCACGCGGCCGCCGTCGCATTGCCGCAGGGCTTGCACCAGCGGAGCGTTCTGCTCTTCGTTGTGGGCGTGCAGCCATTGCTCAAACTGGTCCAGCACGATCAGAATTTTCATGCCCGCAGGCAAGGCTTGGCCGCGGCGCAGGCCAGCAACAGATTCCGTGAGGTTCAGGCTATGGGACAGTCCCGCGCAGCGCTTGCGCAGCGCGTGCAGCAGACGAGTCTCGGTCTCGTCCGGAGTCGCTTCCAGATAGACAGGAACAACCTGGGACGAGAGCCGCGGCAACAAACCGGCCTTGACCAGTGACGATTTGCCGCACCCGGAAGGGCCGTAGATCAGGCCGATGGCAAACGTTTCATCCGCATCGAGCTGTTCTATGCGGGTCTTCCAGAAACGCAGGCTGTCGGGGAGGCCGTCGCGATCGCGCGCTCCGGGCAGCAGCTCCAGGAAGAAATCGGCATCGTGGGCGTCGAAGGATCGCAGCCCCTTGGGAACGATCTTGATCGGCTTGGAATCGGTCGGGGTGACTGCGGGCGTGGCGTGAGTGCACGCCTCATGCTCCGCATGAGGCGATGCGGGTGGACTGACCGGTAACCTCGGATTCTCTGCAGGCGCCGCGAGGTTTTTCTCCTGTGGAGCAGGACTACAATAGTGCCTCAGATCATCGGCCAGATCTTTGGCGGTGGTGTAGCGATCGGCGGCCCGCTTGGCGAGCGCTTTCAGGCAGATGCGTTCGAGCTCCTTGGGGACCGCATCGTCCCATTGACGGGGCGGCTTGGGCTCGTGGACCGTGATGCTCTCGAGCAACTCCGCCTGCGTGTGGCCGTGGAACGGGCGGCGGCTGGTCAGCAACTCGTACAATACCACGCCCAGGCTGAAAATGTCGCTGCGGCCATCGACTCGATGACCTTCGCCACGGGCCTGTTCCGGACTCATGTACGAAGGCGTCCCGGCGAAGCGCGGGCCCTTGCCGATGTCCTGCTCGCGCAGCGCAAGTCCGAAGTCGGCGACGTACGGCTTCCCGCCGGAGTCGAGCAATATGTTAGCGGGCTTGATGTCGCGATGCACGAGTCCTTGCTGATGGGCATAGTGCAACGCTTCGGCCACGCTGGCAACAAGCTCGGCCGCTTGAAGACATGCCAGGCATGATCGCTGCATTCGCGAGGCGAGGTCCGTGCCGTCGATGAAACGCGAGACCACGTAACAGGGGAAGTCGTCGGTGGCGCCGCAATCGTAGACCGGCACAATGCCCGAGTGCTCCAGCCGGGCCACGGTACGGGCTTCCCGAAGATATGCCTCTGCGGCTTCGGGATGTGCCACCAGGCGCGCATGTGGCGTCTTCACGGCGACGTGGCGGTTGAGTTGCTCGTCGTGGGCCAGATAGACCTGGCCGAAGCCGCCTTTGCCCAGTATCCGCTGCACGCGATAGCGGCCTATCCGCTCGACGACCGCGCCGGCGACCATCGAGGGAGCTTCAGCGGGCGACCGCGAATCGAAATTGAGGGTGGTGTGATCGTCGGGGGACATCGTGAGCGTTATTGCGGGCAAACGGAGCGACCCGGTCGGTGCAGGATACCATACCGGCGGGGGACTGTGGCTGGCAATCGACGAGATCCGCCGACTCGGGCTTGCACGCTGAACCTGCGATACAGGCGGCTTGTCCATTCCCAGGCCTGCGTTATAGACTTCCCAACAACCTGACTCCCAAGCCTGCCTCGGAATCGGCAATACAACCACCCCCGCACGGCGATCCATGTCAATTCCGAGTGTCACGGAAGAGCTTCCCAAGCAATACGATCACCAGG
>JBGTDH010000264.1:0-3059 GCA_041748435.1 Pirellulales bacterium | reverse complement strand
CCGAAGATGGTCGTGAAGTCGCGCAGGCGCTCGCCGGCGGGGTAGTCGGTGAAGTCGCCGCGACTGGCCGTGACCTTGAGGTAGCGGGCAAACTGCCGCGGCTGCGTCTCCACCAGGTAGAACGTGAAGGCCCAGCTTTCGGCATAGGCGGCGGCCGGGTCGGTGTTGAACAGGCGGTCCGAGGAGATCAGCTCGGCGAAGCGGGCCTCGCCGCGCTTGCCGGCCGCCACCTGCCGGTTAAACTCCGTCAGTTGCCCGCGGTTGATCCGGTCCTGCAAACGCTGGTGCGTGCGCGAGTTCCACACTCCGGGCGCTTCGAACAGCGTGCCCAGGCCTTCCGCCACGCAGCGGGGCGGCGGCGAGTAGCGGTTGTGGATGCCCGTGTTGAAGGCCGTTTGATGCGTGGCCTCGTGGATGATGGTGAGCGCCTTCTCTCCCCAAGCGGCGCTCTCATCGCCGGGCGTCTCGAACATCGCGACGCGATTCGAGCGCGAGGAGTAATAGCCCAGGATGTTGCCGGAGACGCGATCCCCTTGGCGATCCATGTAACGCAGAAAGTCGGTCTTGTTGGGAAGCACCACCGCCACGAGCGGGAACTGCGGCGCGTCGATCTCGAACCCGCGCACCGAGAAATAATGAACGAAGGAGCGGTACAATTCCTCGAACCGCCGGCTCCAGTGGCCACCCTGCCCCTTGGGGTGAACGACAAGATACGGGCCGCGAGCCACGACCTCAAACCCCTTGCCAAACTCCTCCCGCAGCCGGCTCTGCAGGGCGGCAGCCGGCAGGGTCTGGAACGCCCCGTTCACCTTCTGAAACTTTGCCACACGGCGCGGATCGACGTCCAGCAGCCGCCCGTCGCGCTCCAGCAGGATCACGTTCTCGCTGGTCCAAGCCAACGGCAGGCCTTCCACCTCGCGCCCCTCGTGCTGTAAGCGCAGCGTGTAGTTGCTGTCCGCTGCATTCGCCGGCGTGAAAGCCGCTAGAATCGTCACGATCAGTGTAATGCGCATCCGCAGCCTCGCCTGAAACCAGGAGTTGGCATATCCCAACGTGCGCAACTCTACGTCACGCGCTTGCCCAGGCGTCCAGCGGTCATCACAATGTCAATCGACAACGACTACTGACTACGGACCACTAACTACTGACCAAAACATGCCAGCTTGCGTCTTAGCGTACTCCGGCGGTCTGGATACTTCCGTCATCCTGGGTTGGCTCGTCGAGCAGGGCTACCAGGTGCATGCAGTCTATGTCGATCTGGGGCAGCCGTGCGAAGACCGTGCGGCCGTGCTGAAGAAGGCGCAGACCTGCGGCGCGACCAGCGCCCGGATCGTCGACGTCAAAGAGGAGCTGTGCCGCGATTTCGCCTTCCCCGTCTTGCAGTGGCAGGCCAAGTATGAAGGTGTCTATTTGCTCGGTACTTCGATCGCGCGGCCGCTGATCTCCAAGGCCTGCCTGCAAGTGGCCCGCGAGGTGAACGCCCAGGCCTATGCACACGGGGCCACCGGCAAAGGGAACGATCAGTGCCGCTTTCAACTCGCCGCCGAGGCCTTGCAGCCGGACGTGAAGGTCATTGCACCCTGGCGCATGGAGCAGTTCCGCCAACTGTTCCCGGGCCGCTCGGAGATGATCGCCTTCTGCGAGCAGAAGAACATTCCGATCAAAGCTACGTCCAAGAAGCCGTACAGTTCCGACGAGAACTGTCTGCACATCAGCTACGAGGCGGGCAAGCTGGAAGATCTGGCCACCAACGGCGTGGAACTGGTCGAGTTCGGCATGACCGTCTCGCCGCAGGCCGCGCCGGACAAGCCGGAGAGCGTGAAGCTCACCTTCGAGGCGGGCTTGCCGGTCGCCCTGAATGGCAAGAAGCTTAGCGCCTACGACATGGTCCACGAGCTCAACACTATCGGCGGGCGCAACGGCATCGGCCGAATCGACATGGTCGAGAACCGCTTCGTGGGCATGAAGAGCCGCGGCGTGTACGAGGCCCCGGGCATGAGCATTCTGTATGACGCGCATCGGCTGGTGGAGCAGCTCACGCTCGATCGCGACCTGATGCACTTGCGCGATCGCCTGGCCCCCGAGGTCGCCGAGATGGTCTACTACGGTTTCTGGTACGCCGCCAAGATGGACGCCCTGATGGCCTTTATCCGCGAGGCGCAGAAGAACGTCACCGGCGAAGTGAGCCTGAAGCTCTACAAAGGCAACATCCTGGTCGATAGCCGCTCCAGCACCAAGAGCCTGTACGATGAAGGCATCGCCAGCATGGAAGGGGGCGGCTCCTACAATCAGACCGATGCCGAGGGTTTTCTGCGCATCCAGGGCCTCCCCGGCCGCGTGCAAGGGCGCATGAACAAGCGCGACTACTAGTTCGTGGTCAAACTGGCGTTGGTTTCCGCACGGTGCCCCGTCATAATCTGTCCCGAAGTTCGTCCCCAGCCAGGGAAGGTGGTGGGAATGCGGTCGATCGATTCGCCGACACTCGAGTTTGAGCCTTACCCACGCCCACTGACCGCGCGCATCGCCGGCGGATTCTCGCGCCGACTGCGATCCGTCTGGCGAAGTCTGACGAATCCGCCACGACCGGCCGCAGCGGCCGCCTGCCAATGGCTCTCGCAGCAGGTTGCATCCACCGGCGGACTGCCGACTCTGGGAAGCGGACGGCCGGGCGAAGTGGGCAACACCGCCTTGGCGTTGCCGGCGCTCATGGCTTGCGGACAGCGCGACCTCGCACGTGAGTTGCTCACATGGCTTCTGGCAAGGCAAGCGTCCGATGGCAGTTTCACCAACTCCGCCGGCTTTGCCGACTTGCTCGAGACGGCCGCCGCGATCAACGGCATGCTGGCTGCTAATGTCTCGGGACCCTCGTTGATCGCAGCCGCCGAGTGGCTGCACGAACAGTGCCTGCGACCCTCACCCGAGCATCCCGGCTCGATCCTCACCTGGGCATCTCCCGCGCTGCGACTCATCCCGGCGGCGGCATTGCATCAAGCCGGTCGTGTGCTGAACAACTCCGCTTGGACCGCCGCCGCGGGGCGCGCGGCCGTCGAGGTGCGCCG
>JBGTDH010000263.1:0-1665 GCA_041748435.1 Pirellulales bacterium | reverse complement strand
CCGGGCCCCCCGCCGCCGCATCGCCCCGCACCCTGCCCGCCACGCGGCGTCAGGTGGCGTGAGTTCACGTGAGTTCACCCGGACTCTTGCGAGTGCGATGCGGCCGTAGTAGAATTGCGGCATTGGGATTTGCGGCCGCTTGCAGCCAAAGACTGCTAAAGTGCCATTGCCTGAAGTGTGCGTCGCAAGACGCTGGGCGATTGAACTTGAACCAAAGAAGCCGCGAACGCACATCGTGCAATCGCGGCTTTTTTTGTTGGCCGGACGCAAATCAGAGAAGACTTTAGAACTCGGGCCTTGACCCACACACACGCGAGCAACTGCCATGTCCGGCGACCCTAAGACTCTCGGCCCCTCCACGCTGGCCGTTCACGCGGGCGAGGCGCGGCAGAAGGCGATCGATTCCATCACCGACCCGATCGTCTGCGCATCGACCTACACGTTCCGCGATACGCAGAGCGTGATCGACTTTATCGAGCAGAAGCAGGCCCGCGAGGAGTACGGCCGCTATGGCAATCCCGGGGAGCGGGTGGTGGAGCGGAAGCTGGCGGCGTTGGAAGGGGGCGAGGCGGCGCTCGTTTACTCCAGCGGCATGGCGGCCATCGTCGGGCTGCTGATGACCAAGCTGAGCGCGGGGGACGAGATCATCTTCTTCGACGAGTGTTATCATCGCAGCCGCGAGTTTTGCACCAAACATCTGTCGCGGTTCGGCGTGATCACGCGGCAGGTGAAGGCTTGCGATTACGCGGCGATGGAGGCAGCCATCACGCCGCGCACCAAGATGCTCGTGAGCGAATCGCCCACGAATCCGCATTTGAGCATCATCGACCTGGAGCGATTCGTCGCCATCGGCCGCAAGCATGACGTGGAGACGCTGATCGACGCCACGCTGGGCACGCCTTACAACCTGCGGCCGCTGGCGGCGGGGGTCGATTACGTGTTGCACTCCGCCACCAAATATCTGGCCGGCCACAACGATCTGCTGGCCGGCGTGATCATCGGCTCGGCCGAGAGAATGGAGCCGGTCCGCAAGCTCCGCGGCATCATGGGGGCCATCAATTCGCCCCACAATATGTACCTGCTGCAACGCGGGCTGAAGACGTTCGAGCTGCGGATGCAGCGGCACAACGCCAACGGTCTGGCGGTGGCGCAGTTCCTCGCCGGCCATCCACGCGTGGAACGCGTCTATTATCCCGGTCTCGAGACGCATCCTTATTACGAGGTGGCCCGCCGCACCATGCGCGGCTATGGCGGGCTGGTCACGTTCTGTGTGCGCGATGCCGATTGGCGGCAGACGGGCCACGTGGTGGACAGCGTGCAGATTCCCAAGATCGGGCCCAGCCTGGGGGGCGTGGAGTCTCTGATCGAGCAGCCGCTGGTGATGAGCTACTACGAATGCACGCCCGAAGAGCGCCAGCGCTTTGGCATTTCCGACAACATGATCCGCCTCTCCTGCGGCATCGAAAACAGCGAAGACCTGATCGCCGACCTGGCCCAAGCCTTGGAGAAAGCGTGATGCATTCAGAAGAACTCGGCGAACACGACGAGACTGCGGCGGACGATTGTCAGGCCATTCAAGAGAGCTTGGATGACCTCGATCGAGGCGAAGTAGGCATTCCGTTGGAAGAGGCTTTCGCTAAGCTCCGGAAGGAATTCGGGATTAAA
>JBGTDH010000262.1:0-5470 GCA_041748435.1 Pirellulales bacterium | reverse complement strand
TCCCCGCGGCGGGGAGAGGGGAGACAGAAACACGATCCGTCCCGCCGGAGTTGGTCTTGGTGAAGATCAGGATGGCCGTCGACACGCCCGCATACGGCTTGAACACGCCGCCCGGAAGCTTTACTACTGCATCAAGCTTCTGCTCCTCCACCAGCATTCGCCGCAGCTCCTTGTGCGCCTTACTGGAGCCGAACAGCACGCCGTCGGGCACGATCACCGCCGCCCGCCCGCCGGGCTTTAATAAGCGGATGAAGAGCGCCAGGAACAACAGCTCGGTCTTCTTGGTCTTCACGATCTGCAACAGGTCCTTGGCCGTGTTCTCGTAATCGAGACTGCCCGCGAACGGCGGGTTGGCCAGCACCAGCGTGTATTTTTCTTCTTCGCCCGCATGGTCCTGGGCCAGGGAGTCGCGGTAGCGGATGTCGGGGTTCTCCACGCCATGCAACAGCATGTTCATGCTGCCGATGCGGAGCATGGTGCTGTCGAAATCGAAGCCGTGGAACAGTCCATGATGGAAATGCCGGCTCTGCCGTTTGTCGTGCAACAACTCGGCTTGGAGATGCCGCCGGCCCAGAAGGAATTCCAGATGGCATCGATCTGACTCTTGATGCTGCCCGTGATCATGAGGAGTTGGGAGTTGGGAGTGGGGAGCTGAAGTCAGGCAGGCGAGTTGGTGGTGCGAGAGGCGTCAGGTCGCGATCGGACCTCCCGCGCGATTCATTCGGATCGCCGGTCTCCCGCCATCTTGCCCAGGT
The DNA here is from genome assembly GCA_041748435.1 of Pirellulales bacterium. Classification (GTDB taxonomy): domain Bacteria; phylum Planctomycetota; class Planctomycetia; order Pirellulales; family JBGTDH01; genus JBGTDH01. The sequence continues at coordinate 4,715 of JBGTDH010000262.1, read as the reverse complement.
TATGCCAAAACATCGTATCACGGTTCGTTCAGTGCCGGGTCGGAGGACCGAATGATACGAATCGGGGCTGACAGGGCCGGGCAAGTAAGCTCTTCGATTATTTCGCCTCGACCCAGATGTTGCGGAAGTGAACCGGATTGTTGTGGTTCTGTAGTTGAAACGGCCCCGGCTGATTGGTCTCCGGTTTGCCGCCGGGAGAAGATCCGGGCAATTCATAGGCATCGTGAATCACCACGCCGTTGTGCCGCACGGTGACGACGGCGTTCGCGACTTTCTTTCCCGCGGCATCGAACTGCGCCGTCTGAAAATCAATGTCGTAGGTCTGCCAGGCCAGCGGCGGCAAGCACATGTTCTTGTCGGGATCCCGGTGCGAGTAGAAGCCGCCGCATTCGTTGTTCAGCCCCACCAGCCCGAAGGAATCGAGAATCTGCAGCTCGTAGCGATCCTGCAAGTAGATGCCGCTGTTGCCGCGCCCCTGCCCGCGCGCATACGGCATGAAGGGCGTGCGGAATTCCATGTGCAGGCTGAAACTGCCGAACGCCGGCTTGCTGGTGCAGCCCACCGTCAGCAGCTTGTCTTCTGTCATCTTGCCGCCGCTGAACTGCTCGGCCGAGGAGCCATCGAACAACACCGTGGCGCCCTCGGGGGGCCTCTTACCCAGAGTTGGGCTCGTGCGTTGCACTTTCTTCAGCGTGAATAGTTCGTTGCCCTCCGGATTTCGCACGGTGTACTTACCGTCTTTGAGCGTGGCCGTGTTGGGTCCCATCGGGAGCGTCACCGCGCCGTCTTTCAGTTCGCCTTCGGTCTGATGCCCTTTGGTGTCCTTGCTCGTCGACCCGTCGCCGGGCAATCCGCCCATGTGCCCAACGGAGCGGAACTTGCCGCTTCCCTGCGCGATGACCTGGATGCCAGCCTTCAACTTTTTGCCATCGGGCAACGGCGCCTCGCCGGAATATTCTCCCTGCAGCGCAAAGTCTTCGCCGGCCTTCTCCGCCTCGATGAACGCGGTCTTCTGATCCTGCGCGTAGCCGGACGGGCCTGCGGCGCCCAACAGCACAACGGCCCCGCAAAATCGGATCCAAGAGTTCAATCGCATGGAGCAGCTCTCCGAATCAGAGAATCCAAGTGAACGAGCAAAGTGCGTTGGCAGCAGTATACTCGGCGGTGTATCCGGTTGCATTCACGGGCTTATTCCTTTCGCACCCGGAGATAGGGTGCATGACGGGGTCACTCCCCACCTACCGACACCATCAACCATGAAAACGTGCCATGCACCCGCGCGCTTACAAACAAAAATTGCACTTGCCAAGCTGGACCTTGGCCACGGGATCGGTACAATTGCAAGGCCCAATTCCGCAGGGTTCGACGGGCGACTGCGAGACCGTTCGCTGAGTGCCGCACACGTTTAACATGCGATGAATGGACAAATTGGGCAGTTTCTATAAATGTTAAGCCGCCGTCATCTTTTACCAAATGGAGCAGTCGCGGTCCGTTTGAAACAAGTAGTGGTAGAATTTGTTGGAATTCCAGGGCGATTTATGAGATTATCGTGATCTCGGGTCGCTGTCCGACGCTGCCGTGGTTCCTGCCGGGGGCTTAATAATGCCTACCATGCCCCTGCGACACTGCCCTCGGACGCCAGACCTGGTTCCCGCCCAAGTCTTGCGCCCTCCGTATTAATTGCCTCACCCCGAGGAGTGTTGAACCTTGTACGACACACTGTTGGACGAATTGGAAGATGATGGCGCGACGCGCCTCGATGACGGCGTCGATCTCGTCGAGAAGACCGACGACGTGATTGATGTCGACGACGAGTTGGACGACGACGTGGCCGATGACGTGACCACGGAGCCGGAGCTCGATGTCGAGCCGAAAGACGAGATACTCGTTGCTGAGGACGATGGCGAAAGCTGGTCGGACGATCCCGTCCGCATGTATCTCACGCAGATGGGCGAGATTCCCCTGCTCACGCGGCAGCAGGAAATTGCCCTGGCCAAAGAGATCGAGATCACACGCAGCCGCTTCCGCCGCAAGCTGCTGGAGTGCGATTGGGTCATTCAAAGCGCGGTGAAGGTGCTGCGCCGCGTCCACACGGGCGATCTGCCGTTCGATCGCACCGTGCAGGTCTCAGTAACCGATAAGCTCGAGAAGGACCAGATTCTCGGCCGCTTGCCGCACAATCTGAAGTGCCTGGAAGAAGTGCTCAAGCGCAACCGCCGGTCTTACCGCCGCGCGTTAGCCAAGAGCGTGAAGATGACCGAACGCCGCGAGGCGTGGCGTCGTTTGGGTCGCGATCGCAAAAAGGCTGTGATGCTGGTCGAAGAGTTGGGTCTGCGCACCCAACGTATCGAGTCGATGATCAAAGCCCTCGAGGAGTTCAGCCGCCGGGCCGATTTCCTCCGAGCCCAGATCGAGGCTCACAAGCACGCCAGGCTGCCCGCGCACGATCGCGCCTCCTGGGTGGCCGAGTTCCGCACCATCCTGGTCACCACGCAGGAAACGCCCCGCAGCCTCCGCAACCGCGTGCGGTATCTGAAGAGCGTTTACACGCAGTATCAACGGGCTAAGCGCGGGTTGTCGGAAGGCAACTTGCGGCTCGTGGTGTCCATTGCCAAGAAGTATCGCAACCGCGGCCTTAGCTTTCTGGATCTGATCCAGGAAGGCAACGCCGGCCTGATGCGGGCAGTGGATAAGTTCGAGTATCGTCGTGGCTTCAAGTTCTGCACGTATGCCACGTGGTGGATTCGGCAGGCCATTACCCGGGCCGTGGCCGATCAGAGCCGCACGATTCGCATCCCGGTTCACATGGTCGAGACCATGTCCAAGGTGCGGAACGTGTCGCGGCAACTGTTGCAGCAACTGGGGCGCGAGCCCACGATCGAAGAGACGGCCGATGCCGCCGGCACGGCCATCGACGAAGCCCGCCGGGTGATGGCCATGAGCCGTTATCCCATCAGCCTGGATCGCCCCGTGGGCAACAGCGAGGACAGCCACTTCGGCGACTTGCTGCCCGACCAGGGGGCGGAGAACCCGGCTATCGGCGCCGCCCAGGAAATGTTGCGGGGGCGGATCAACAAGGTCCTTAAGACCTTAAGCTACCGCGAGCGCGAGATCATCAAGCTCCGCTACGGCTTGGGCGACGGTTACAGCTACACGCTGGAAGAGGTGGGCCACATCTTCAAAGTGACCCGCGAGCGCATCCGGCAGATCGAAGCCAAAGCCGTTCGCAAGCTGCAGCAACCCAGCCGCAGCCAGGAGCTAATTGGGTTCTTAGATTAGCAACGCGCGCCACATTTTCTTTTTCGCCGCCTGGCAGTCTTCACGACCCTGCTGCCAGGCGGTTTTTTTGTTTGTATCAAGAGCCTTTTCAGAATCGCAATCTACCCCTAAGGCGCATGCCGCATCTCACCGAGCCGATCGCGACCAGAGTAATCTGATCCTGGAGGTCAATGAGGCTCTGACGGCGTTGGAAGCCGAATATCTTCGCCAGGCAGAGTTGGTAAGCTGCGCTACTTCGCCGGCATGACGCTGGAGGAAGCGGCCCAGGTCCATGGCGGATGGGATCGAAGGCTGGGTCTGCCGGCGTTGCGTAAGCCACGCCCCACGCAGGTTTTCGGGACGGGGTCAGAGGGCTTCCGCAAGTTGGCTGCGCCTTTTCGGCGAAGTACCGGTTTTTCTTGTCAGTAACCGCCGGACGATTCGGATTTATCTATCGGCCCCGAATCATCTGACGCGAAAAAGGGAAACCCATGAAGACCTCGAAGCCGACCCCCCGCAAGCTGAAGATCGAGAGCCTGGAAGACCGCTGCCTGACAGCCAGTCTGGGTGGTGCGACGGCCTTCGCGCCCGCCGTGAGCTCGTTTCAGGCCTACGAGCTGGCAGGCCCCCAGACGCCGAGCCTGACCCCAACGGTGGCCCTGGTCCGCAGTTACGACTGGGTCAGCGGGATCAGGCTCAATCACAACGAGACGCTGGTCCGCGACCGCCGCACAAGCCGTACGCGGTAACGGGGCGCATCTCTACTCTCCGAACACCACAATCGGGCCGATCCGGATCGAAAAGGAAGACCTATGAAGATCTCAAAGCCGACCCCCCGTAAGCTGAAGGTTGAGAGTTTGGAAGACCGCTGCCTGACGGCCAGCCTGGGTGGTGCGATGGCTTTCGCACCCGCCATGAGCTCGCTTCAGGCCTACGAGCTGGCAGGACCGCAAACGCCGAGCCTGACGCCGACCGTGGCGCTTGTCCGCAGCTACGACTGGGTGAGTGGACTGACGCGGAACCACAACGAGACGCTGGTCCGCGACCGCCGCCGCACAGGCCGCAGGATGTAGCTCTACGAGTACAGGGTAATCCGCCAGGAGCAAATCGGATGGCCATCAAGGCACGCCCTCGCGTCTCGAGCCAGCAGCGGAACGCCAGCACGTTCCACAAACTCCTGGACCGGGCGGATGATTTGCGGGCGCGGGGGAAATTCCGCCAGGCAGAGCCGCTTTACCAACGGGCGCTGGACCGCGCCATGGCGGTTTTCGGCCGTGACGCCCCGGAAGTCGCTGTCGTCCTGAACGGCCTGGGTGTGCTGTACAAGTACCTTGGCCGCTTCGCGGAGGCAGGCCGCGTCTACCGCCGGGCACTGAAGATTCTGGAAAAAGCGGTCGGCCCGGACCATGCCGCGCTGGCGACGTTGTATCACAACCTCGGCGGCCTGGAACACGCCC
>JBGTDH010000261.1:0-2859 GCA_041748435.1 Pirellulales bacterium | reverse complement strand
TGCCTGCATTGCGTCGAGCAGTTGAAGAAGTTTGCTCCGCTGGCGTCGGAGTACGAAGCCGCGGGCATCTCGCTGCTGGCCGTGAGTTCGGAATCGGTGCCCGAGTTGGCCACGTCGCTCTCCAACTTCAGTGAATCGGGCGAGTTTCCCATCCGTCTGCTGGCCAACCAGGCGCTGGATGTGTTCCGCTCGTATCGCGCCTACGACGACTTCGAAGATCGGCCCTTGCACGGCACATTTGTGATCGATGGCCGCGGCCTGATTCGCTGGCAGGACATCAGCCACGAGCCGTTCACCGATGCCAAGTTCCTGCTCGCCGAAACGCAGCGTCTCCTGAGCCTGCCGCAAGATTGAGGCCATTTTTCCCGGAATGACTCCGCCCCTGGCCGGCGTGCTGCCGGTCTTTCAGACGCCGTTTCTTGATGACGAGTCGCTCGACTTCGCCACATTAGCGCGCGAGATCGATTGGCTGTTCGCGCGCGGCGCGGATGGCATTGTGATGGCGATGGTTTCCGAAACGCTGCGGCTCTCCAGCTCGGAGCGCGAGCAGTTGGCCGAGCAAGCCTGCCGCTTGGGACGCGAGCGCGGCGCGGTAATCATCAGCGTCGGTGCAGAGAGCAGTCACGCCGCGGAACATTACGCGCGCCATGCTGCTGGCTGCGGCGCTTCCGGCTTGATGGCCATCCCGCCCGTCGCTACGGCCTGCGGCGAAAGCGAGCTGCTGCGCTATTACGAGCGCCTCGTGCGGGCCGTCTCGATACCCTTGGTCGTGCAGGACGCCAGCGGCTATGTGGGGCGGCCCATGCCGATCGAGTTGCAAGCCCGGCTGCTGTCCGAGTTCGGTGAGCGGATCCTGTTCAAGCCGGAGGCCACGCCCATCGGTCCGCGATTGACGGCGCTGCTGGAAGCCACGGCCGGACGGGCGCGTATCTTCGAAGGCAGCGGTGGCATCGCTCTCGTTGAGAGTTACGAGCGCGGGATCGTGGGCACCATGCCCGGCGCCGAGATGATCGACGCCATTATCGCGCTATGGCGAGCCTTGCAAGCCGGCGATCGAGCGCGCATCGATCGTCTTTATCCGCTGATTGGCGCGCTCGTCTCGTTGCAGGTCGGCCTGGATGGCTTTCTGGCAATCGAAAAGCACCTTCTCCAGCGGCAGGGCATTTTCCGCAACACACTGGTGCGTGGCCCTGTGGCATTCCACCTGGACGACCACACGCGTGCCCAGGTCGACTACTGGTTCGATCGCCTGCAAGAACAGGTGTGAACGCCGGAGTCTACTGCTTGCCCGTCAATGCCCGGCAGGGTTAGCATACGTTCGTTCCTTGACCTGCGAGAATTCCCGATGCCGCGACGCAATTTTTACCTGCTAATGGGCCTGACCGTGTTCTCGCTGGCCTGCTACCAGCAGGCCGGGGTACACCGCAGCCGGCACGGAAAAATGTTTCAGACCTTTGTCGACATGATGGATCAGATCGAGTCCAACTACGTCGAGCCGGTCGATCGCCGCGAACTGTTCGAGAACGCGCTGAGCGGAATGACTCGCAGCTTGGACGAGCACTCGGGCTACATTGCTCCCCGCGCCTACAACGATCTGCAAGAAGATCTCGGAAAGGCCTTCGGCGGGATCGGCGTTCAGGTTGCCGAGGACCCCGAGACGAAGCAGCTTACCGTGATGAGTCCCGTCGTGGGCACGCCGGCCTACGAGGCAGGCATCATCGCCGGGGACCGGATCACCGAGATCAACGGCGAGAGCACCGATGGCTTTACCGTGCAGGACGCCATCGCCCGCATTCGCGGCAAGCCGGGGCAGGCGATCGAGCTTACGATCCTTCGCGAAGGAGAGAACGACCCGCGGAAGTTCCAGCTCGTGCGGGCCGAGATTCACGTCGACACCGTGCTGGGAGATACGCATCTGCCCGACGGTGCGTGGAGCTATCTCCTCGAAGGGCATTCGGGCATCGGTTATGTGCGCATCACCGCCTTCAGCGAGCAGACCGGCCAGGAGCTGAAACGGGCGCTGGTGTGGCTGCAAGAGCGCGGCATGCGGGGGCTGATTCTCGATCTGCGGAATGATCCGGGCGGCCTGCTGCGGCAAGCCGTGGAAGTGGCCGATCTGTTCCTGGACGACGGCATGATTGTGAGCACGCGCGGCCGCGAGGGTGAAGTGCTGGACGAATACAAAGCAGGACGCTCCGGCACTTTCCGCGAGTTTCCGATGGTAGTGCTGGTGAACAAGTTTAGCGCTAGCGCCAGCGAGATTGTGGCGGCCGCGCTGCAGGACCATCACCGCGCGATCGTTGTGGGGGAGCGCACCTGGGGCAAAGGGAGCGTCCAGAACATCATCCCGTTGGAGAGTGGCACCAGTGCCTTAAAGCTCACAATGGCCACCTATTGGCGGCCCAGCGGCCAGAACATTCATCGCCACAAGGGAGACAAGGAGACCGACCCCTGGGGCGTGCAGCCGGATCAAGATCAGGAGGTGTTGTTGGAGACGGAGGAGTTTCAGAAGATGGTCATCAACCGCCGTAAACGGGACGTCGTTCGAGGCGCCAGCAACGGCACTCACCCCGAGATCACGCCGCCGGAGTTCGATCGCCAACTACTGCGTGCCATTGAGGTCTTGAACGAGCGAATCGCCGAGCAGGGCCCCGCATCGAAAGCGGCCTGATTCGAGCTTCCTGACTACTTCGCTTCCTGCAACCGGAACTCGCCGTTGTTGCCTTTTTGGCTGCGATACTGGCCGTACAGCGTCCCGCCGCGCACGTAGCCGGACCATTCGTAGCTGTCGCCGTCGATCGTGGACGTGCCTTCCAGCAGCGTGCGGTCGCTCTTGGGAGTGGCGGTCACGGCCACGGT
>JBGTDH010000260.1:0-4504 GCA_041748435.1 Pirellulales bacterium | reverse complement strand
AGCAACTGACCGAGCTCGCCCACCGCGACGTGTTCAAGGCTCGAATTGGGTGGAGTTACTTCCGACTGATCACTCACCACGCTCACCAGGCCCAAAGCAACGGTGCCTCCAGTCGAGAGGAGTTGATCGCGCTGCTGGAGTCATATTCGGATGTGAGCATTGTCGGTCTTTCCATGGGTGGCGCGCTCGCAAGCATTCTGGCGGCAGAGCGCTATGAGATTGAAGCGCTGGTATTGATAGCGCCGTATCTGGACATGCCATCCGCGGTGCGACGCGTTGCGCGATGGCATCGGGCGTTCCACGCAAGCGCAGTCTATGTGGCGGGGCGGGGCGGTGAACGATCCATTCACGACCCGGACGAGCGCGCCAGAGCCCTGTCGTACAGCGCATCAACGCCGCGTCTACTCTACGAGCTGTCAAAAATTGCTGACAAGGCACGTGCATCTCTTCCGTGCATCTCGGTGCCCACCTTGCTGCTTCAGTCGCGTGAAGACAATCGCATCTCGCCAGAAGTAGCCGAGCATGCGCATGCGGCGCTGGGCTCGTTGAAGAAACAGCTCCTTTGGCTAAAGGGGTGCGGCCACGTTGTCACGGTGGATTACGGCCGTGACGAAGCTTTCGCACATGTGCGCGAATGGCTCGAGGCGCATGCCCGCCGCATCGCTACCTCGCCAGACGCGTCTTAAGAAGCAGCGCTGATGAAAAACGGGACAGCGGAAACGCTGTCCCGTGATCGCCGCGTGAATTGGCGAGTCCGTCAGGTGATGTTGTCGTAGGTGTCCTTCACGAAGTCGGACGCCGATCCAATGGCGCTCCCAGCCTGCTTCACGACTCCCCGCGCGACGCGCTTCACGCGCGTGACGGCGGTTACCTTGCGCTTCCGGCTCGGCGAGCTCTTCTTGGATGCGCTCTTTTTAGACGCGCTCTTTTTGGATCCGCTCTTGCGAGCGCCGCCGCTCTTTTTCGCTGCCGAGCTACGCTTGCGCGATGCCGACTTGCTCGCAGCCTTCCGGCTGGTTTTCCTGCTGCTGCGAGATGCAGATTTCTTGGTTGCGCCTTTGCGCGATGACTTCTTGGCGGCCGTCTTGCTCGACGACTTCTTGGACGCCTTTTTCGCGCTCGACGCCGAGCGCTTACGACCACGGGACGACTTGGATGCTGTCGCCATTGCTCTTCTCCTGGATCACGAGGATACTGTGGATGCAGCACACGGACACGAACGCGCAAGTACAACGGCAAGATTCGCGCGCACTGACGGAAATTGCAAGAGGCATTCCGAAATTAGTACTTCAGTAACTCGAATTTGATGTCTGCAGAATCATGAACCGTGGACTCTCCGGTCGTGGAAGATTTCATTTGGAAGGCTCGATGAATGATTACATTCGATCCGAGTGCATTGCTGGACAGTCGCATCAGCGAGCTCGGCGTCAGCCAACTTCCGACTCGGTCGCTGGCGAGGTCGCCGACTCCCCAGCAATCGAAGATTGTTAGCATGCTCACGATGCCACTCTTTCCAGGAGTTCCATGAAAACTCACTTAGCTGCCGCGGCCCTCGCTCTGTTGATGGTGGGATGCGCGCCGAAATCCGATGACACCTCCGCCGACACCACAATGGGGGATAGCGGAGTGATGGCAATGCGTGGCGACAGTATGGAGATGACGGGTGATCCCGACTCCGCTGCGCAGGGTGGGACGGGGGTTCCAGCCGGCTTCATAGGACGCACCGACACCGAGAATCAGCAAATCACCGACGTGAGATACACGAACGAAAATGGCGCGTGGCTCATACGGACCGGCCCGCACCACATCGTTTACTCTCCCAGGAATACTGCGTCAGGTGCGTACAGGGTGGCGACCACTATCGACCAGGTGGAAGCGCCAACCCATCCGGAATCGTTCGGAGTATTTTTCGGCGGCACGGCCCTCGACCAGCCCGGCATCAAGTACAGCTACTTCATGGTGCGCGGCACAGGCGAGTATCTGGTAAAGACGCGCGACGGAGCTGGCACGAAGAACGTAGTTGCGTGGAAGGCCGCGGAAGGAATTCCTAAAGCCGACGCATCCGGCAAGGCAAGCTACAAGCTGGCGGTCAACGTCGGCTCCGATTCCGTTCGGTTCATGGTCAATGAAAAGCAAGTTGGCTCGGTGGCCAAGGGAGCCGTTCAAACCGATGGTATCGCTGGCATCAGGGTCGGCCACAACCTGCATGTCAAGGCGACTCCAGTCGTGGTAAATACAGGGACGTAGGGAAAGAGAATGCAGATGGCGGATGGCGGATGGCCGATAGCTGTCCTGCCATCAGCCATCGGCCAGTATCCCTGTTCGTGCTAAACCACGAATCTGGAACGCGACTGGCATGATGCGGTTGCCTTACCGAGTACCGTGCACCGCGCTGTGACAACCGGGCAGAACACCGCGCACCGAGCACCGGACTCGTAGCAATCGAAACCTCCATCAACTAGTTCACGAATGCCGAGCATGACTCAGCCGTCGGTGAGAGCTCCCGAGTTTCCCGCTGGGCTCGACTGGATAAACACCGGCGGGCGCGCGCTCACTCTGGCTGACTTTAGAGGCAAGATCCTCCTGCTCGATTTCTGGACTTACGGCTGAATCAACTGCGTTCACGTCCTCCCGCAGTTGCTGGAGCTCGAAAAACGGTTTCCAAACGAGATTGCGGTCGTCGGCGTGCATAGCGGTAAGTACCACGCTGAGCGTATCACAGAACGAATCCGTGAAGCTGTAATCCGGTTTGACCTGGTGCATCCTGTGGTCAACGATCGCCAGTTCCGAGTCTGGCGCAGCTACACCGTAAACGCGTGGCCGACGATACAGATAGTCGATCCCACCGGGCGCGTACTGGGGGGCCACGCGGGTGAGTTCACAGCCGACCTTCTCGCCCCGGTCATACAGCAGTTGATCGAAGCATTCGGTTCAGCAGGACAGCTTGTACGAACGCATTTTTCCTGGACGCTCGACCAATCAGCAACCTCGCCCGGATTCTTGCGATATCCGGGCAAGATCGAAGTTGATGGCGAGCGCATCGCAATAGCTGACAGCGGGCACCATCGCGTTCTGACGGGGCGGCTTTCGGACGACGGCCTGAGCGCGCGAATCGAGCGCGTCATTGGAACCGGAGAGCCGGCCTTCCGCGACGGAATGGAGGGCGCGCTCAATTCCCCGCAAGGAATGGCTTTCGACGGAGAGACGTTGTACGTCGCCGACTCGGGGAACCACGCCGTGCGCGCGGTGGATCTGAGGTCGGGCGACGTGCGCACCGTGGCTGGCACTGGACGCCAGCTTCGCAGCAGCGCCGACCTCGAGGCGGGCGCCATGTCGTCGCCCTGGGATGTCGCCGTCGCGGACGACACACTCTATATCGCCATGGCGGGCATTCACCAGCTTTGGTCGGTCGAACTGGGTAGCGGAATCGGCATGCGACACAGTGGTAACCAACGGGAAGACATTGTCGACGGTCAGCATTTCGATTCGGCCCTCGCGCAGCCCATGGGCATAGTCGCTCATGCAGACAAGCTCTATTTTGTCGACGCCGAATCGAGCGCGGTGCGCGTAGCGGACAAGGAGCAGGATGGCAGAGTAGAAACCCTGGTAGGTACAGGTCTCTTCGATTTCGGCGATACCGACGGCGTCGGCGACACCGTGCGAATGCAGCATCAGCAGGGCATCGCGCGTCACCGCGACGGTCGGTTGCTCATAGCCGACTCGTACAACGATGTGCTAAAGTGGGTGGACCCCTCAACACGTCGTGCGGAGAGCTGGGTACGAGGATTTCACGAGCCTGGTGGCGTCGCGTGCGGTGAGCGCTTCGCCTACGTCGCGGACACCAATGCACACAGGATCGCAGCAGTGAACTACGAGAGTCTGGAAACCAGGGTACTGGAGCTGGAGCTGTTGAGACAAATCTCGAGATAGAGGCCTCGGGTTCGTGATTCCGCCGCTTCCGGTTGAGTGCGGTACACCTAATGCATAGTTTCCCTAGCCCGCGAGCTTACGAAACGGCGGGCTATTCTTTTTAGGCCAGGGAGATCAAACTCACAATGCCAGATTTCGCGAGCTGGGCGTCCGCTTGGTGGAAGCCCGTGCTGTTTCTCATCGTCGCTGGGCACGTCACGAATGTCTGCGTCACCCTCTTCCTGCACAGATCGCAAACGCACCGCGGTGTCACCTTCAGCAAGGTGGTCGAGGTGCCGATGCGGATCTGGCTCTGGCTTTCGACGTCTATCGTCACCAAGGAATGGGTGGCGTGCCACAGAAAGCATCACGCCTTCGCGGATCGGGAAGGCGATCCTCATAGCCCGCTGATCGAGGGGCTTCGCAACATCATTACCAAGGGCGCTCTGTACTACCGCAAGGCGGTTCGCCAACCCGAAATCCTGGAGAAGTACGGAAAGGGTACGCCCACCGACTGGCTGGAGCGTTACGTTCTGGAGCGGGTCAACTGGCTCGGCATCGTGGTTATGCTCGGCGTCGACATTTACCTCTTTGG
>JBGTDH010000259.1:0-4698 GCA_041748435.1 Pirellulales bacterium | reverse complement strand
TCCCGGCTGCCATCGCGGCGATGGAGCAGGCGGGATTCGTCTATCGTCACGTCAAAGGCATCGACATGTTTCTCGACGGCCCGGGGGCGAAGGCCCGCGACGCCGTGCATGTTTTGTTTGCGGGGGAGCGGGTCCGGCCCGACGATCTGGCGCCGGCGCCCGATGTTTCCGAAGCGCAAGAGATTGAGCAGCATCGCACACTGTCCCTGGAGGCGTTGGTGCGGATGAAGCTCACGGCGTTTCGAGACAAGGACCGCATGCATCTGCGCGACATGATCGATGTGGAACTGATCGACGAATCCTGGCGCGATCGCCTGCCGGCGGAGTTGGCGGCGCGGCTAACCGAACTTCTGAACGACCCCAATGGTTAGCGGCTTCGCTCGCACCTTGACCATGCGTAGGGAACGGGCCTACGATTGCCAGGGGTGGATGGTTTCGGGGCGCTAAGCCGAAGCGAATGGAAAAATCGATGGCGCGGGTCGAAGGTGGCATGGGCGGAAGTGAGAGCGGCGAGGAGGATGATTCCTCGCGCGCGGCGAGTCCGGCGGTTGATCAGCCGCGGATTGAGCGGGCAGTGCGGGAGATTCTGGCTGCCGTCGGAGAAGATCCGGATCGGGAGGGGTTGCTGGAAACGCCGGCGCGCGTGGCCCGTATGTATGCCGAGTTGTTCGCCGGGCTGCACGAAGATCCGTCGGTCCATCTTCAGAAGTTTTTCACCGAGAAGTACGACGAAGTCGTTCTGGTAAGGGACATAAGCTTCAACAGCATGTGCGAACATCACATGCTTCCGTTCATGGGCACGGCGCACATCGGCTATCTGCCCAATGGCCGCGTCGTGGGACTGAGCAAGCTGGCCCGCGTGGTGGAAGTGGTCTCGCGCCGGCCGCAGGTGCAAGAGCGAATGACGGAGACCATTGCCGACCTGCTGGTTCAAGAACTGGACGCCAAAGGCGTGGCCGTGGTGGTCGAGGCTACGCACACCTGCATGACGATCCGCGGCATCCGCAAGCCGGGAAGTTTGTGCGTCACTTCGGCCATGCGGGGAATTTTCCGATCGCACTCGTCGAGCCGATCGGAGATTATGACGTTGATCTACGGCGGGCGGCGCGGTTGAAGTACACCGTTAAGCCACCAGCGATTGGATAATCTTCACGCTCTTCAACACACGCCCCACCGCTTTCTCCTTTGGATCTGCTGTTTCAGTTTGTGCTGCGGCTTTCGTTCGGGCTGGCGCTGGCGATGGCGCTGACGCCCGCGCGGTGGGTGCCGGCGGGCTACTACCGCGTGCATTCCTATGTCTTGCTGGGGCTGAACTGTCTGGCGTCGTTGATTGCTTTCAGCGATGCGACGCGGTTTCCCAGGTGGCCCGCAGTGGCGGCGGCAGTGTTCAGTTATCTCAGCGCGGTGATCTGGCTGTACGAGAAGCCGCGTCCGGGCGTGGTGGCGTTGTGCCTTGTGGCGGCGTTGTCGATCATCGCGGCCTGGCTCGGCCAAACGCCGGTGACGAATCCCGCGCCGGCGGCAACTCTACTGAGATGGCTGGATCCCCTCACGGGCGGTTGGCTGCTGGGAACGACGATGGCCGCCATGTTGCTGGGCCATTGGTATCTGAACACGCCCACGATGCAACTTGCGCCACTGCGGCGGCTGGTGCTGCTGCTGGGGGGCGCGTGCTTGTTGCGGGCCGCGGTCTGCGGCGTCGGCCTCGTGCTGATGCTGACGACCTCGGGACCGCCGGAGACTGCCCGACTGTTGTTTATCTCCCTGCGCTGGCTAGGAGGCCTTGTGGGTGTGCTGGCCTTGGTGATCATGACGTGGCAGACGCTGAAGATCCCCAATACGCAGAGCGCCACGGGCATCTTGTACGTGGCAGTCATCGGCACGTTCCTGGGGGAATTGACCTCGCAGCTACTGTCAGCGGAGAGCCTGTTTCCTTTATGATGAAATGATGAACGTCACGTTCGCTTGCCCCGGCTGTCAGGAATCGTCGCGCGCCGACGTAGAGAGCGAGACCACGCATCTCGATTGCTCGCACTGCTCGGCCCAACTCCCGATCGACGCGGGCACCCTCTCCCCCGAGGGTCTGCGGCAGTGCCTGGTGTGCGGCAGCCCCGAGCTGTTTGTTCGCAAAGATTTTCCTCAGCGGCTAGGCGTGGGCCTGGTGGTGATCGGTTTCATCGCCAGCTCGATCGCCTGGTCGCAATATATGACACTCCTCACCTTTGCCATCCTGTTCGCCACCGCGCTGATCGATGTGGTGCTGTATCTGATTGTGGGCGAGGCCCTGGTCTGCTATCGCTGCCAGGCCCAATACCGCATGGTCCCGGGCATGGAGCGGCACGGGGCGTTCAGTCTCGAAACACACGAGAAGCACCGGCAGCAGGCGGCGAGATTGCAGAAAAGTTAGTAGTCCGTGGTCAGTAGTTCGTGGTCATCGATCCCTTATTACTACTGACAACGGACCACTAACCACTGACGAACGCTATGGATCAACAACGGGCTCGAATTCAGGAAGACTTGCGCGGCCTGGTGGCGGGCGAGGTGCGTTGCGACGACGTCTTTCTGCAGCTCTTCGCCAGCGATGCCAGCATCTATCAGATTCGACCGCTGGGCGTGGTGATGCCGCGGACGACCGCCGATGTGGTGGCTGCAGTGCGCTACGCCAGCGACAACGAGATACCCGTGCATGCCCGCGGCGCGGGGAGCGGGCTGGCGGGGGAGTCGCTCGGGCCGGGGCTGGTAATCGATTTCTCGCGGCATCTGCGGCGCGTGGTGCAGACCGATGCGGAGTCGGTGCGCGTGCAGCCCGGCCTGGTGCATGAGCGGCTGAACGATCATCTCAAGCGGTATGGACGGCAGTTCGGGCCCGATCCTTCGATGAGCAGCGTCACGACGATGGGCAGCGTGATTGCGCTCGATTCCTCGGGCAGTCATTGGCTGAAGTACGGCTCCGCGCGCCGCCATGTGCTCAGCCTGCAGGTGGTGCTGGCCGATGGCGAAGTCTTGGAGGTGGGACGCGAGCCGCTGCCCCCCATTCAGGCCGCGTTGCCCGCAGGCGAGGGACCACCGCTGGACCGTCGCCGGCAACTGGTGGGCAATCTGGCGGAGTTGCTGCGGCGCGAGGCCGATCTGATCGCGCGAGCGCAGCCGCGGAGTCTGGTGAATCGGTGTGGATATCACCTCAAGGGCGTGCTGCACCACGAGCATCTGGATGTGGCCCGCCTGATCGCCGGATCGGAAGGGACGCTGGCGTTGATCACCGAAGCCACGTTGGCCACGCAGCCTTTGGTGGCTCATCGCGGCCTGGCGGTGCTGTTGTTCGATCGCTTGGATAGCGCGCTCAAAGCGGTGCAAGAGATCACCACACTGAACCCCAGCGCGTGCGATCTGATGGATCGCCGCCATCTGAGTCTGGCCAAAGAAATCGATTCGCGATTCGACCTGCAGATACCCGCCGCCACGGAAGCGCTTTTGCTCGTCGAATATGAAGGGGACGATCCGGCGGAGGTGCGCAACCGCGTGCAGTTGGTGACCGATCGCATTCGGCGGCGGCGGCGGTTGGCTTTTGATGCCCGGCAGGTGTTCGAAAGTGCCGAGGTCGAGTTTTTCTGGCAGTTGTCCCGCAAGACCGTGCCGAATCTGTTTCGTCTGAAGGGTTCCACGCGTCCGCTGCCGTTTGTCGAGGATATGGCCGTGCCGCCGGCGGAGCTGGCGGGCTTCCTCGTGCAGTTGCAGAACATTCTGAAGAAGCATCAGGTCGTGGCCTCTTTGTTTGGGCACGTGGGACACGGCCAACTGCACGTGCGGCCGTTTCTGGACGTGGCGGACCCGGCCGATGTGCAGAAGCTCGAGGCGCTGGCCACCGATTTGTATCAGGCTCTGTTTGCCGTGGGTGGAAGCATCTGCGGCGAGCATGCCGCCGGATTGAGCCGCACGCAATTCATTCGCCAACAATACGGAGAGTTGTACGACGTGTTCCGCGAGGTCAAGCGAATCTTCGATCCTCGCAATGTGCTGAACCCCGGCAAGGTGATTGGCGATGATCCGCACTTGATGTTGCGCAACCTGCGTCCGATCGAGCGGCCGGCGCCGGTCGCCGCCGAAGTCAACGGAGAGAATGGCGGCGTGGCGCCTCGGCCGCTGGTCGATCTGCAGCTCACGTGGTCGGAGCCGGAGATTTCTCACATGGCCCGCAGTTGCAACGGCTGCGGAGCATGCCGGCTACAGTCTGCGGAAGGCCGCATGTGCCCGATCTTTCGCTTCTCGCCGGCGGAAGAAGCTTCGCCGCGGGCCAAGGCCAATTTGATGCGGGGGATACTCACGGGCGATCTGGACCCGGCCACGCTGGCGACTGACGAGCTCAAGGATGTGGCCGATCTGTGCGTCAATTGCCACATGTGCCGCCTGGAATGCCCGGCGGGCGTGAATATTCCCAAGTTAATGCTCGAGGCCAAAGCCGCCTACGTGGCCGACAACGGCTTGCGGTTCGGCGATTGGCTGCTCACCCACATGGACCTTGTCGGCGCGGTGGGCACCATGTTCAGCCCCATCGCCAACTGGTCCATCGGCAACCGTGCCATGCGGTGGCTATTCGAGCAGACCTTGGGCATTGCGCAGGGGCGCAAACTGCCGCGGTTCGCCGCGCGCAGCTTCATTCGCCGCGCGGGCCGCCGCCGCCTCACGCGTCCCACGCGCCGC
>JBGTDH010000258.1:0-3327 GCA_041748435.1 Pirellulales bacterium | reverse complement strand
TGCTGATCCGCGTGACGGGCAATCGCCGTTGGTCCCGCAGCGGCGTAGGTCTGACAGGCAAGGTCCTCTCGGCTGCTATCATGGCCTGGGCCATCACCCTGGAAGACGGCCGCACGGTGATGTGCGCTCTCGCCTTAAGCAAGTTCTTCACCGATTGGAGCTTGCCCACGCAATGGGCTACCGTGACCGACATCGCCGGCCGCGCCGCCGGCACCGTGTTCGGCGTGGTCAACACGGTCGGCAGCGCCGCCGGCTTTGTGGCCGGTCCGCTCATCGGGTATCTCAAGCAAGGCTATGGCTGGGAGACGCTGTTCTTCTTTATGGCCGGCGTGTACGTTGTGTCCGGCCTCTGTTGGCTGGGGATCGATTGCACGAAGAAACTCGTTCGTGATTAGTTAGTAGTCCGTAGTCAGTTGTCAGTAGGTTCGCCCGTGCCTGTCGCCTTTTGTCGAGATCGTTGTTATCGTAGAAGCTCGTTGTGTAGTCCGTTTCGCAAATCAAGGGAAAGCGTCATGAAACGCTCGATTCTTAGCGCGGTGGCGTGTCTGGTCCTGGTGGGCGTGCCGGCCTGGTCGCAAAGTCCGAATGAGAAACCGACGATGGATCGTGAGGCGCTGGAGAAGAAGTTCGCCGCCACCATGTCCAACGCCGTGATGGTGGGCTCCTTCACCGACACGACGAAGGACGCCAAGACGCTCAAGCAAGAGAAGTACACGTTGGGCGAGGTCAAGAAGCTCAAAGACAACCTGTGGCTGTTCAACGTGCGGATCCAGTACGAAGGCAAGGACGCCACCGCCCCGTTGCCGCTGACCGTGGAATGGGCCGGCGATACCCCGATCATCACGCTCACGAAGCAGCCCATCCCGCCGTTTGGCACATTTACATCGCGCGTGCTGATCTACGACGATCATTACGCCGGCTTCTGGTGGGGCGGCGACCACGGCGGCCACCTGATGGGCAAGATCATGCACCCGGAAGGGGGGGCATCGGCTCCGAAGTGAACCCTGTCGACACCGGCGCAGCGCGTTTCCCGCTAAGCCGCAAGCGCGTCCCTGCGCTCAGCCGTGAGTGATGCCATCACGCGCCTTGCTCTGCACCGGCCGCGACAGCGGCTTCTTCGCCGCTGCTGCTGGAGCCCTTGAAGACAAGTTGCTTCTTGCCAGCCACTTCCTTCACTTCGACCGTGATGGTGTCCTGGCCGTTAAACTCTCCCTTGAGCAACTCCTCCGAGAGCGGGTCTTCGATCCTCTGCTCGATCGCACGGCGTAGCGGACGGGCGCCGAAGTCGGTATCGGAACCCTTCTTGATGACCCATTCCTTGGCCTCGTCCGTCAGCACCAGGTTGATGTTCCGCTCCAACAGCCGTTCGCGGACCTTCTTCAACTCGATGTCAACCACATTCTTGAGATCGCCCACGTTCAGGTGCCGGAAGACAATCACATCGTCCAGACGATTGAGGAACTCGGGGCGGAACACCTTTTCGATCTCGTCCCGCACGCGGGCCTTCATATTGTCGTACGTGGCGTCGTCGTCCGGACGCTGGAAGCCGAAGGCGGATTCGTTCTTGATGGCCGCGGCGCCGGCGTTGGTGGTCATAATCAGGATCACGTTGCGGAAATCGACGTTACGGCCGAAGCTGTCGGTCAGGCGGCCCTCTTCCATCACCTGCAGCAGCATGTTGTACACATCGGGGTGGGCCTTCTCGATCTCGTCGAGCAGCACCACGGCGTACGGCCGGCGGCGGATTTTCTCGGTGAGCTGGCCGCCTTCTTCGTAGCCGACGTAGCCCGGCGGAGCGCCGATCAGCCGGCTGACGTTGTGCTTCTCCATGTACTCGCTCATGTCGAGTTGGATCAGCGCGTCTTCATCGCCGAACATGA
Source organism: Pirellulales bacterium (assembly GCA_041748435.1). Classification (GTDB taxonomy): domain Bacteria; phylum Planctomycetota; class Planctomycetia; order Pirellulales; family JBGTDH01; genus JBGTDH01. Next base: position 1,447 of record JBGTDH010000258.1, on the reverse strand, counting down.
ACTCAGCCAATGCCTTGGCCAGCAGCGTCTTGCCCACGCCCGTGGGTCCAGCGAAGACGAACGTGCCGGTGGGGCGCTTGGGGTCTTTCAACCCGCTGCGGCTGCGGCGCACGGCCTTGCAAACGCTGGTGATGGCTTCGTGCTGGCTCACCACGCGCTTGTGCAGGTCCGATTCCATGGCCATCAGCCGCTTGGAATCTTCCGTGCTCATGCGGGTCAGCGGAATGCCGGTCATCTTGGAGACAACCTCGGAAATGACCTCCTCATCCACCACGCCGTCCGATTCGCGGCTCTTGTCCCGCCACTCGCGCGTGATCTGCGTCTTCTTCTTCTTGAGCTTGTCGGCCTGATCCCGCAGGCTGGCGGCCTTTTCGAAGTCTTGATTGGCGACCGCTTCTTCCTTCTCCTTGTTCAGACGCTCGACCTCCTCGTCAATCTCCTTGAGATCCGGCGGCTTGGTCATGCTGCGCAGGCGCACGCGGGCGCCGGCTTCGTCGATTACGTCGATGGCCTTGTCGGGCAAGCAGCGGCCCGTGCTGTAACGGCTGGAGCGCTCGACGGCGGAGACCAAGGCTTCGTCGGTAATCTGCACGCGATGATGCGTCTCGTAGCGATCCCGCAGACCCTTGAGAATCTCGACCGTCTCCTTCTTGGTGGAAGGTTCGACAATCACTTCCTGGAACCGGCGGGCCAGGGCGCTGTCTTTCTCGATGTACTTGCGATACTCGTCCAGCGTGGTGGCGCCGATGCACTGGATTTCGCCGCGGGCCAGAGCCGGCTTGAGCACGTTCGAGGCATCGATGGCCCCTTCGGCGCCGCCTGCTCCGACGAGCGTGTGCAACTCGTCGATGAACAGATTGGTGTTCTTCGCCCTTCGCACTTCGTTCATCACGGCCTTGATGCGTTCTTCGAACTGGCCGCGGTACTTGGTGCCGGCCACCATCATGGCCAGGTCGAGCACCACAATGCGGCGATCGGCCAGTAGTTCCGGCACGTTGCCATCGACGACGCGCTGCGCGAAGCCTTCGACGATGGCCGTCTTGCCGACGCCTGCCTCGCCCAGCAGCACGGGATTGTTCTTCTGTCGGCGACAGAGAATCTGAATGATCCGCTCAATTTCCGCGGCACGACCGATGACCGGATCGAGCTTGCCCTGCTTGGCAATTTCGGTGAGGTCGCGGCCAAAGGAGTCGAGTGCGGGAGTCTTGCTCTTGGTCTTCTTGGGATCGCCTGATGCACCGCCGCCGCCACCGCCACCGGCAGTTTCTTCAGACTCTTCGCTGGCCCCCAACAGGTTGAGCACTTCTTCGCGAACGTCTTCGAGTCGGAGATTGAGGTTCATGAGCACCTGGGCGGCCACTCCGTCCTGCTCGCGCAGAAGGCCCAGCAACAAATGCTCAGTCCCGACGTAATTGTGGTTGAGGTTGCGCGCTTCCTCGATGGCGTA
>JBGTDH010000257.1:0-2936 GCA_041748435.1 Pirellulales bacterium | reverse complement strand
CGCAACGCCGGCCTGGACCGCTGCCATCGCCGGGAGGGTCGTCAAGCTGTGCTTTCATTTCGAGCACTCGGCAGCCAGCAGGTCCACGGCGAGTGTCGGCGAGTGTGAGCCCTCTTGGTCCCGACACGCAGCATCGTCTACAATGCAGCTTGTGTGACCCGTCGCGGACACGTCGGCGCAATTGGCTGCCGGCAGGTCATGTTGGCTGTAGGGTTGTTTTAGGAACAATTGTTGCTTGGCATTGCCATGCCTACCGTCTTGCGGATTGGTCCTTTCCGGTTTCATTTCTATTCCGACGAATCCAACGAGCCGGCCCACATCCACGTCCGTTCATCCGATGGCGAATGCAAGTTCTGGCTTGAGCCAGTACGGTTAGCTGGCAATCGTGGAATCGCGGCTCACGACCTGCGAGAGATTGAGCGTTTGGTTTTCGATCATCAACAACTGTTGACCGAGAGATTTCATGAATACCACAGCCGCTGAGGCCGTCGTGGCGGCGGAACCTGCCGCACTCCGCGTCTGGGTTGACGGGCGCATGGTGTTTCTTGAGCTTACTGATGGACGAATCGTCGGATTCCCGGCAAATCGCTTCCAGCGACTCAAACAGGCCACCGTTCAGCAGCTTCTCGGTGTCACGCTGGAATTGGACGGCTATGCACTCCGTTGGAAAGAACTCGACGAGGACATCACGGTGCCGGGTATTGTCAGCGGTCGATTTCAACTCCCGCTCGAACCACTCGCTTGACCTCCCCGAGTCGTCCGGAAGGCGCTATCTGTCGCCCCCCGATGCAAGAGCTCGATCGGGTCCCTGCCTTCGCGCCAGGGTGCATTGTCCGTGGCGCGCGGATAAACTGTTCAAGGGCATGTCGTGCCCGTAGCAGTTCAGGAAACTCCCATGGCCATCGAGTTTACTTGCCGCTGCCAGGCTCGCATCAAGGTCAAGGACGAATACGCGGGCCGCCGCGTCAAGTGTCCCAAGTGCGGCGAAGCGCTGACCGTGCCGCGTCAGGAGCCCATACCGACCGCCAAAGCCATACGGCTGCCCGTCGCCGCCTGCGTGGTGGCCCCCGAGCAGGCGTATCCCGTGGCGCCTGAGCCGCCGCCTGTGACGCGCGCGAACGTCTGCCCCTCGTGCAACGCCGATCTGCCGGCGCAAGCGGTGATGTGTATCCAGTGCGGCTATCATCTGCTGCAGAAGAAACATCTGACTGCCGTTAGGGATGCTGATGACACCGTCCCGGAACCGGCGGTCGGCAGGGCCGCCTGCCCCTCCTGCAACTGCTACAAGTCTCCGCGTGACCAGATCTGCGTGTGGTGCGGCTTTCAGGTTACCTTGAAGACACACCTCCCGCTCAAGGAGATCGCCAGGAGTACCGGAGTGAAGGACCTGGCAAGCGCCCGCGCCCGTGTCAGGAAGCAGAGGCACTCGAAGACGTGTCCGCTTTGCGGCAGCGCCACGGAGTTGGCTGGCGGCGTTTGTTCAACCTGCGAAGCCACCGAGCGGAAGCTGGAAGCCGCTCAGCGGGAACTGCGGGAAGAGCAACAGAGGGAGCTTGCGCTGGGCGCTCCGTACCGCGAGTATCGGCAAGCGACCGTCGCGCGATTGACTCGCATGTGGCAAGAGATTCTAGCAACGCCGAAAGAAGATGCGGCAAAACTCCGAGCGACGCTGGCGCGCTGGCCGCGGGAGTTCTTAACATGCGAGCCACCGAAAGAGCTGCTCACCCTCGAGGGTCTTTCCGCCGAGAACCTCGAATCTTTGAAGCTGCTGGCAGAGGGCGCGAAGCATTTGTCTGAAGTCACCGCGGCGGATCTTTTGCCGGAGGCCTGGCCCTCTTGCCAGAAGAAGGCAGCCCAGCGCGCCGCCGACCGCGTCGCTATATTGTGCCGGCTGGCCAAAGGACTGGGTAAGGATCGCCACGAGGCAAACCGCGTCACGGTCTGGCTGGTGACTCCCGCGGGCGAGGGCTACGACGGTGGCGCGACAGAATCCATTCGCCAGCAATTCGGCGAAGCTCTGGCCACGAGGGCGAAGCATTACGAAGTCGTCCACGTTGACCAACCGCCGACAAATTCCACGACGCACGGCCGCCGTTGCCTCACGGTTCTTATCCAAAGATGGCTGCTTCAAACAAAGCAGTGGAGCGATGGATCGATCACGGCCACCACCAAGGTCTGCTATGTCGATGACGAGCCTGAACCCGGTGAGCAAGTCAAGTTCGAGAAGACCCTTGCCTATGAACGGCAGTTTTCGTCCTTTACCTCAGCCGATGACCTGGCCCAAGCCTGGGCCAAAAGCGTGCTGGGCAGTCTTCCGGCAAGTTTCCATGCGACCGAGGGAACGTGGGCGGGGATCGACATTACCTGCCCGCGTTGCGGGCACCTCAACTTGATCACGGATCGGTACGCGACTAGAAGTCACCCCTGCACGCGCTGTGGCGACGATGCGATCACCGGCCAATCTGCGGACCTGCAGAAAAAAGCCAAGCAAGTCGGCAAGGCGGCGCCCGGCGGCTTCAGTTTACTTTTCAGCAGCAAGGCGCGAGACAAGCAGCGCGAAGTACAGGCCGCGCTGGCGGCGGAACAGGCCGCATCGACCGCCAGTCTGAAGTATCCTGACAAGGCGGCGGAGAACGAGCGCAAGATCAAGGCGAAGGCCGCTGCACGGAAGTAATCTGACTGCTGTGGCGATAGACTTGTGCCGACCTGGTGCGAGAAGCTATGGTGCGCGGCGGGCGGGGAGTTTGTCGAGCTCGGCGGGGGTGAGGTCGCCGCTCTTGTCGGCGTCGAGCAGCTCGAGGCCGGAGCGGAAGCGCTCGGGAATCTCCTCACGGCTGATCTTGCCGTCTTTGTTCTTGTCCAGCAGCGTCATCAAGAGCGCGCCGTTGATCTCGCGGCCGCCGATCTGGCCGGGCGCGTCCGGCTCGCCACCGTCG
>JBGTDH010000256.1:0-5849 GCA_041748435.1 Pirellulales bacterium | reverse complement strand
CCTTGAGCGTCTGCGGCTGACGATCGCTCTCGTAATGGCTGCGAACCGACTCCAGCAGTTGGCTGGTCACGGCACGCGTTTGCCATTGCCGCGTGGCCTCCTTCAGCCGCTGTTGCACGAAGCCCAACTCCAGTTGCCGCTCGGGCAGTCGGCGATCAGCGGCCAGCAGCTCGATCTCGTGCGACAGTTGCCCACGCTGCTCGCATCGCTGCTTGAGCGTGGCCTCGGACCGCGTCAACCGCGCGCTGAGCTCTTCCCATTCCGCCTCCAGCTTCTCCGGCGGCAGAGTCTCCAAGCGCTGCCGAAGCGAGTCTTCGGTAAAGTTCGGTCCCAGCGCCAGCGTGATCTCACGTTCCAGAGCCTCGCGGGATGTTCGCAGCTCGGACAGGTGGGCATACTGTGCCACGCGGCGGCGAAAATCGTCCTCGTCGATCGCGCCGATCTGCTCGAACAGCCGGCGTCGCATGCCCAGCAATCGCCGCGTGGAAGATTGCAGCTTGCTCTGCCGCCGCGCAAGTTTGCGATCCTGCACATTCACCTCGCGGCGCTTCGCTCGCACCGTCTCTTGCACCGCCAACTCCTTGCGCAACTGCCGCAATTGCTCGCTCGGCTTCTGCGAGGCGGGCATCAGGCCCACTTCGGCCAGCAGTTGCGCCACGCGCTCGCCAAAGGCGCGCACCGCCTGGCGCGTTTGGTTCTCCTCTTCGCGCAGCCGATCGAGCTGGCGATGCAACTCTCGCAACTGTCGCGAACGGCTGGCCAATTGCCACACCTGCTGCGGTGCAGAATCTTCCGGCAAGCCGGCTGCCACCAGTGCGTCCTGCCAGCGCTGCTCACTCGATCGCAACGTGGCTTCCGCCTCGGTCAGCCGCCGGCCCAGATTCACCGGCTCACGCCTCACGGGCCGCTGCTCGGTTTCGACGGGCATCTGCTTCTCCAGCCGCGACAACTCTGCCTCCGCCTTCTCCAATCGCCGGAGCATCGGACCGCCCCCTTCCGGCAGCTCCTCGTCCAACTGCTCGCGCTCTTCCTTGGCCTGTTGAATTTGCCGCTTGAGCAACGCCAACTGCTTCTCATTGTTATCGAGTTGTTGCTCCGCGGCGTTCTCCAGATGATGCTTGAGCACCACCGAGGCGATGATGCCCGCGACTCCCAGCACGGCTACGGCCCAGCCAAAGGAGAGCCACCAGCCCGCCAAAATCAGCACCACACCTAGCACGAACACGCCTCCCAGGGAGACCACGACCCACAGCGGCAGCAGTTGCTGCTCCAGCAGATCGCCCGCTTCGTCTTCCATTTCCTGGGCATGTGTCTGCATCTGCTCCAGGCGTTGATCCAACTGCACGCGGCGGCGCAACAAAGAGACGCGCTCGCCGGCGTCCTGAATGTCGGTCATCAGATCGGGCCGCGGCTCCTTGGTCGGCGCTGTTTCGACCTGTTCGTTCAGCGTCGCCGCCGTACGCCGCTCATCGGCATCTTCGCGACGCGCCTGATCCAGCCGCGCTCGGGCATCTTCCATCGCCGTGGCCAGCGGCTTGAGCGGGGCCAGCGCCTTGCTCGATAATCCTCGCAGCACCTCACGCGAGGCATGCGGCTCGATCTCAAGCCGTTGGCGGTGCTGGCCGATCTGCGTTTCCACTTCCGCCCCATCGCGCTTCAGATCGTCCGCCTTGCGCTCCAGTCCGGCGATCCAGTCTTGCTGGTCGCATAGCGCCAGGATCCTCGCCGATTGCCGCGATAACTCACTCGTTGCCGGCAGACCGCGGGCCTTCTCTCGCAGCGTCTTGCGCTCTTCTCGCACCTTCAGCGTCAACCGTTTGCGATGCCGCAGCTTAGCGGCGAGAGAATCGAGCCGCTGGAGCGACCCAGCAGGAATGTGCGGCGCGCCGTGGATTGCGGCGAGCTGCTGATCGAGCAATGCCCGCCGCGACCACTTATCGCGTAGCCCCACGCCCGCCTCTAATAATCGCACCTGGCGAGCAAGCTCGGCCGTTTCCCGCTCCAGTGCCGCTATCTCCTGGCCAAGCTGTTCCCGCTCCCGCACGGCGCGGGCATAGCGTGGCGTTAGATCGGCCAAGGCGGCGATCTCCTGGCGCAGCCGGGAGCGCTGCTCAAACAACTTGGGAATCAGCGAGGCTTCTCCCTCGGCCGCCAGCAACCTTCGGCGGGAACTGCCGAGATCGCGCATCACGTCGCCCAGCATCACACGATCCAGTCCCGTCGTGAGGTTATAGAGCAACTGGCTTGCTGCGCTATCGTCCAGCGTGCCCAGCTCCTGCATCTCGCCAAGGCCCACGGCAAATACGTGGTTGAACGTGCGCTCGTCGACGCCGCCGAGGAGCTCCGCCAGCCGCGAGGCATCCAGTTCCGCGCCGTCCTGCTCGCACAAATGCACGCGTCCGAGGAGGGGATCGTCGACCGGCAGCTCGTCGTGGCGGCTGATTTGCCACGATCCGTGTAACGTGCTCACGCCGATCATGCCGCCCGCGCGGCCACCATTGGCGGGCGGGAGATAGCGCTGCCGCCGCGTGGCCGGGAAGCCGTACAGCACAGAGCGCAAGAACTCCAACAGTGTCGTCTTGCCGGCTTCGTTGGGACCGTAGACCACGTTCAACCCTGGCTCGAATTCGTCCAGCCGCAGGTTGGTCCAGGCGCCAAAACCGTCGATCCTCAGATGGTTGATGTTCACGAGCGAACCTCGTTGCGGTGATCCAATCTCCAATCCCCCGCCAGCACCTCGACGCCCAACGCCGCCGCCTCTCGCAGCACTTCCTGACGCGTGGCAGGGTCTTCCAGACGCCACAACGCCGACGGAACTTCCTTCGGCTGCCGCTCCACATAGCGAGCCAACTCCAGCGGCTGTTCCGAATGCGTCTGATACTGCCGCACCAGGCGCAGGTAATCGCCCAGCAGCGTTTCCTGATCGGCCACGGCATCGGCGTAGTAGACCGGCGGCTGAGCCGACAGATCCACCGTCCACGCGGCGGGCGATTTACTGCCGAACTCGCCGCGCAGCCGCTCGATCAACTCGCCGCCCAAACCGCCGCGGCGAACTTCGCTCCACAGCGGACCGTGTCCCACAAGCGTCCACGTGACAAGCAGATCGTGCCCGCTCTCTGCTGCTCGCAGTTCCCGCAACCGCTCGCGGAGCAAGTCCTCCAGTTGGTCGCGACGCGTGTGTTCATCGACCCGCACCTCGAGGGTCTGCCAACGAACGGCATCGCACAGTATTCGGCGTGTGCGTAATTGTCCGGACGCTTCGACCTCCACCAGTGTGCAGCCGTGTGGGCCGTTTTCCCCCGGTTGCCGCCCTTGCAGCGTGCCGGGGTAGTGCGCCAACTGCCGCGGCGAAGTGTGCGTGGCTGTGCGATGCTTGCCCCCCAAGGCCCAATACGCGATCGGCTCCTTCTTTAACAGTGCCACATCGGCCTGACCATAGGTCACGGCGAGGTTCAGCCGTCCGCCGGGCGCCGCACGAAAATCGCTCGGCGCGAACTTCCGCCGGCTATTGCTCTGACCCACCAGATTGCACACGGGCAATCCGTTGCGTTGATGAATCATGTGCTCCACGCGGTCCAGCGGGAAGACGCGCACGTTGTCCGGCAGCGGCAGCTCGAAAGGCCAATTCGTCGGAGCATCGACCTGGCCCCCCGCCCAATACACAGAAATGCCGGCCTTCTGTAGCCGCCGGAACTGGTCGATCAGAAAGATCGCACCGCGCGGTCCACACAGCGTGGCGTCCAGCACATCGCCGCAGAGCAGCAGAAAATCGACGCGCTCTGCGAGAGCCGCGTCAAACATCCGTTCCGCCGCACGATAGGGGGCTTCCAAAAACAGCGCCCGCAGATGATCGGGCGCCTCGGTTACTCCCGCCAGCGGGCGCTCCAGGTGCAGATCGCCGGCGTGCAAGAAACGAAACGAACTGTGAGACATCGCGAGCCTCCGTGCAAGCGCCTCCCGCCGTCGCTGCGGCCGGAATAAACCGCGTGCAGTCTACGCGATCTCCGCAATTTGGCCTAGCGAGGTTGTTGCGCTGGCGATGCTAGCATCGTGCCGCGCTGGATCATTGCGGATCATTACGCCGGCTCTTGTTGCGTAATGCAATGAAAGGCCCCCCGGCCCCAGACCAGGTCGCGCGCTTGCAGGCCAATCACCTCGCGCGTGGGCAGCAGACGTCGCAAGGTCTCGAGGGCCACAGCATCGGCCGGATCGTCGAACTGCGGCACGATCGCGGCGCCATTGAACAGATAGAAATTGCAGTAACTGGCCGGCAGACGCACATCCTGGTGACGCACCGGCACGGGCATCGGCAGGGCAATCACCTCCAGCAGGCGGCCGTCCTGATCGCGCGACCTACTCAGCCGATCGAAGTTCGCCTTCAGCCCCGCGTAGTTTTCGTCCGCGGGGTCAGACTCCAACGGCGCGACCACCGTGGTCGGATTCACGAAGCGTGCCAACTCATCAATGTGGCCGTCCGTATCGTCCCCCACGATGCCGTGATCCAGCCAGATCACATGCCGGCCGCCCACATAATCGGCGAGATACTGCTCGATCTCCTCGCGCGACAGCCGCGGGTTGCGATTAGGATTCAGTAGGCAGGCGGTGGTCGTGAGCAGCGTGCCACAACCGTTGACATCGATAGCGCCCCCCTCCATCACAATGCCCGGCGTAAACCGCTGCCGGCCCAACAACTGTGCGATCCGGGCAGCGACGCGGTTATCATCATCCCAGGGCGGATACTTGCCGCCCCAGGCGTTGAACTCCCAATCGACGATCGCGGAGGCTGCTAAAGGTTCCTGACACCTTTTCAGGAACGTGGGGCCGTGGTCGCGGGCCCAGGCGTCGTTCGTGCGAATGTCGTGCAGCGTCACCCCGGGGACGTCGCCAACGTGACGCTGCGCTTCGGCCATCACTTCCGATCCGCCGGCCAGAATATGAACCGGCTCGTACTGCGCCAGCGTGCGCGCCAGATCGGCCCACACGCCGGGAATCGGCTCGAACTTGCCCGGCCACGTCTTTCGCCGATGCGGCCAGGAGAGCCACGTGGCCGCGTGGACCTCCCACTCCGCCGGCATGTAATAACCCAAACTGGCCGGCGTGGCGGACATTCTCATTCTTCTACTCGGACGAAGACTACGGAACAGCCGCGGATGACGCGGATACAAACGGATGACGCGGATAAAAATTATCGGTGTCTGTCGGAACTAACCGGGTTGAAGACTCGCAAAAGCGTTCGCTCAATGTCTCATCTTTCACCCTCAATTTATAACCATCCGATTCGATCCGCGTTATCCGCTCTTATCCGCGTCATCCGCGGTTTCTCCGGCCGTTGCGACCCTGCTCAAATCTCCAAGAATTCTTCCAGTGCCTCTCGCATCACCGTGGGTTCCGGGGCGATGCCGGTCCAAATCTGGAAGCCAATCACGGCTTGATTCACAAGCATCCCCAAACCATCCAGCGGCGTGCAGCCCCGCTCGCGAGCATCCCGCAGCAACCGCGTTTCCGGCGGATTGAAAATCACATCGGCCACGACCAACGGCGGCTGCAGCGATTGAACATGCACCGGCACGCGGGCTTCCGGCTCAAACAGTCCGATGCTGGTGGCATTGATCAGCACCTCGGTGCCGGCGGGCACTTCGTAGTCACCATCCCAAAGGCTGAACGAGCAGACCATTTTCAGCTTATCGCGCAGGAGATCGGACAACTCCTGGCCGCGCTCTGCTGTGCGATTAACGATCGTGATCTCGGCAGCGCCCGCCAGGGCAATCTCGACGGCGATGGCCCGCGCCGCGCCGCCGGCCCCCAGAATCACGACGCGTTTTCCGGCAGGGTCCGTCACCGGGCGAAGC
>JBGTDH010000255.1:0-3654 GCA_041748435.1 Pirellulales bacterium | reverse complement strand
AGCGCCATCAGGCTTGCGCAGGACGACGGACATGGTCTTGCGCTGCGAGTCGAACGGGATTTCGAAGAGCACCGGGTGTTCGTTATCGTGGGCTTCAATGCCGGCCTTGAACGCGGCAACGAGCAGCGCTCCTTCGGTCGGATCGCCGATAACTTGCCAGGAATCGGCGTCGGCGGCGCGGGGACGGACGGTTGAATTGTTGCATCGAGCCGCGATGGTCAAAACGTGCAACAGATCGGATTCTTCCCGCGGATCGACTGGCCCATGTTCATCGCCTTTGAAGAACTGTCCCTTGGGGGCGTAGCCGGCTCCCGTCACCTGATAACGCTCGTCCCCCGTCACGACCTCGCGGACCGTCATTTCGTTGCGAGTCAGCGTTCCTGTTTTGTCGGAGCAGATTACGGTTATGGAGCCGAGCGTCTCTACGCTGGGCAGCTTGCGGACCAAGGCGTTTCGTTTGACCATCCGCTGGAGTCCCAGCGCGAGCGTCAACGTGACCACGGCGGGCAGCCCTTCCGGCACCGCGGCCACCGCCAGGCTGACGGAGATCAGGAGCATCTCCAGCAACTCGCCGCCGCGGACCAATTGCAGCGCGAAAATGACGACCACGATGGTCAGGCATACGGCGACCAAGACTTTGCCCAACTCCGCCAGCCGCCGTTGCAGCGGCGTTGGCTCTGGCTCGGAACGCTGCAGCAGGCCGGCGATGTGTCCCAGCTCGGTGCTCATCCCCGTCGCCACCACGACGGAGCTGGCTTTTCCCCCCGTAATCATCGTTCCCATGTAGACCATGTTGCGACGGTCACCTAGCGGCGCGCTGGTGTCCAACAGACAATTCGGGTCTTTGTCGACGGAAACCGATTCTCCGGTTAACGCGGCCTCTTGAACTTGTACGCCAAAACCGCGCAGCAGGCGTGCATCCGCAGGAACGTAATCTCCCGCTTCCAGTTCGATGCGGTCCCCCAGCACCAACTCGCGAGCGGGCAAAGATTGCAGGACGCCCGCGCGAATGACCTTTGCCATCGGCGAGGAGAGCTTCTGGAGCGCCGCTAATGCGCGTCCCGCCTTCTCTTCCTGGAGAAAGCCTATGATGCCGTTGACGAGTACGATCGCCAGGATCGCAGCTGTGTCGATCCATTCTCCCATCGCCCCGGAAATCGCAGCCGCCACGATCAAGATCCAGACGACCAGGTCCTTGAACTGACCCAGCAGTTTCTTCCAGAGCGGCGCGGGCGGGGCTTCCGCTAACTGATTCTCGCCATGCTGGGATCTGTGCTGGCTGACCTGTGCGTCGCTCAAGCCCTGTTCGCGATCGACTGTCCAGCGCGCGAGCACCTCCTCCGCAGAGACGGCAAAGGGAGGAAGCAAGTCGGATTCATCGTCAGCGATCGCGATGCGCGGCGGCGGTTTCATGCCATTCCCGGGGTAAAGTGACAAGGATCTCCGCTCCGCGGCCAACTCTCTGGCCCACGGCAATCGTTCCCCCGTGGGCTTCGACAATCCGTTTGGCAATCGCCATACCCAGGCCGGTGCCCTTGGTCTTGGTCGTGAAAAAGGGATCAAAAATCCGCTGCGACTGTTCGACGCTCAGTCCTGGGCCATTGTCGAGTACGGAGACTTGGATGGCCGGGCGACCATCCAGTTGGACCGGCATGCAGCCGATGACGATCTCGCACGGATCGGGACACGCTACGATGGCATTCTCGAGAATGTTTCGGAATACCTGGCCGAGAGCGAACGCATCCGCTTCGATGCTCAGATCAACATTCGCGATCTCTTCACGAATGTTTGTTTCCCGTCTCTCGCGTAAAGCTTCCAATTGAGACCAGGTGTCTCGCCACAGTTCGGCCAGATTCACTCGCTGGCGGCGCATCTTCAGCGGCGCCGCGTAGCTCCGCACTTCCTCGTACAAGTAATGCAAATGGTCCTGGGCCCGGTGAATGCGCGACACCAGGTCCAGCGCCTCCGGCCGGTCGGCCACTTCCAAAGCCAGCATCTCCAGGCAGGTCTTGCTGCGTTGCAAGGCGTTGCGGCTCTCGTGGGCCAGGCCCGTCACCATTTCGCCGATGGCTGCCAACCGCTCCGCCTGCAATACACGATCTTCCGACCGCTTGCGGGCAGTCACATCGCGCTGGGTCGAAACATAACTGGTGATTCGCCCCCCGGAATCGAACACGGGGGAGACGTGCAGTTCGACATAGTATTCCGTGCCATCCTTGCGGCGGTTGATGAGCTCGCCCGTGAACGCCTTGCCCTCCAAAAGCTGGTCCTTGATCCGATCCAATACGGCGCGGTCCGTCCTGGGGCTCTGGAACAACCGTGGCGTCTGGCCCAACAGCTCTTCTGGCGCGTAACCCGTGATTTGTGTCAGAGCCTGATTGACGAAAATGATCCGAGGGCCTGGCTTCTCCAGTAGTGCATCTGTAATTAGGATCCCTTCTTTCACGTCGCGGACCGCGGGCGCCAACAGCCGAAGCTGCTGGGCCAATTGCTCCCGCGCAATGAACTCGGACTGATAGGCATCTTCGATGATGGCCAAATCCAGATCCAAGAGCTTGTTCAATGAGGCGCGCGTCGCCAGGGATTCTTGACGATTCACGGGATGATGACTCTCCAGCGCAGCCAACAGGCCGATGCGCAGCCTCGCTAACGCCACGTTGGTGTAGACTTGGTCGAGACCGATCTCCACGTGGCGCAGGCCGACCCGCCAGCGCCGCACGACGTAGTGCCGGTCGTACTGGCCCGAAAACAACTCCGCGAGCCAACATCGCAGAGTGCGCTTGAGCCGCTCGACCTGCTCACGCCCGCCGGTGATAACGCGGCGGGCCTGGGGATGCCGGTCGATCTCTGCATAAAAGTCATCGACCAGGGCCGTAAAAACCGGCTCCACGAGTGAGGCCGACTGCCGAACGCGCCCGGCGTCCTCGTCGGTCCAACCTACGTATTGCTGCAATTGCTGGTAGCGCGCGAAAAGTGCTTCCGCGTCGATTTCAAAGTTCATGACTCCCGTTGTAATGGTCCAGTGGCTTGCAGGAAACGCCCGGAGTCAGATGATCGTCGCCAGCACGGTGAGCAGCATCGCGATTGTGCCCGCGGCGACGACGCTGATCAGGACCAGCGACACGCTGCTGCCGGCAAACACGTCCTCAGCGATTAGCGCCCGGCGTTGCTGGGAATCGAAGTGACGCGTGAACTCTGGATAATTCGGACCTTCCCACCAATGTTCCAGACTGTTGTGATGCACATTCGGCATGCCTGTACTCCTCGTTGCAAGGAATCGCAGCTAGAAACGACACCTGCCGATTCAGCGAATGCAACCACGATGCCGTTGTTGGTAAACCGGGCTGTTGCGAGAAAACCGCGGTTCTGCGACTGTCTGCATGGAAACGGGCGCGTGCGCGGCGCGCCCGTCCGCACAGCAGTGTGTCCCGTCCGCACATTCAACGGTCTTCCACCATCAAAGCGGCGGGACTATTCGTCGCCCTCAAGGGCCATCCAGGAGCGGTTCTGATAGCTGCACGTGCAGCCAGCCGAGGCGTCGGGGACGAGCACGAGGCCGCCGACAGGCAGGGCATTGATCCAGCAGCCGGGTCGGATGCCGCCAAAATTCTCCGTGCCCGAGCCGCGGGTGAGATCGAGGTAGCCCAGCGTGGC
>JBGTDH010000254.1:0-7671 GCA_041748435.1 Pirellulales bacterium | reverse complement strand
GTGCCATCGCGCGGCGTAATGAGAGGTCGGATACTACGCGGCGCGCGGCAGGTGCGTCAAGCGACCTTCGGGCTGCTGGCGTCGCCGTCTTCGCTGGCGGCGGGCAATCTCCCGCTCATACTCCTCGGCCAGGCCAACCTTGTTGAGCAACTCGCCTCGTGCAATGGGCACGTCCGGTGGGGCCTGAATTGCGAGCACGGGCTCCGCTCCGCCTCGGATCACGCGGACGCGGATGTTGCCGATCTGCACAAACTCCCCTGGGCGGCGAGAAATCAACAGGCTTCCCGTGTGGGGAGCGTGGGTCGGTTCAACGATGGGAAGGAGCAATTGCTCATGTTTGCGGTCCATGGAGGCATCTTAGGCGTGTCCAACGATTCGCGGCAATGCCATCGTCGCATCATTTGGCGGCTGTGCCGGCACGGTCGCACGATCCGGCGGCCCTTCATCGGACATCCTCTAGCACGATGTGGATCGTCTTCCCCACGGCGTCCGCGTACCGGAGCAGCGTCTGCACAGTCGGGTTTGCATCCGTGGCATTTTCCAAATTGGAAAGATTGGGCGTGGCGATCCCCGTGCTTCGCGTAATCTCGGCGAGCGTCAGGCCCTTAGCGGCCCGTACCTCCTTCAGCGCGCTCATCACGTCCTTCAACTCTACGGCCGCGGCGGTCTTTCGTTTGGGTGGATACTTCTGCATCACACGGCGCCTCACTTCTTGATCGCGCGCCAGTTGCTCGGCGCTCACGCGCCCCGAGTTTCGCACGTTTTGCATTTTCTTTTTGGCCATTGGCTCATTCCTTCTGTTTCCAGGCGCGGTTGCTCCGAAAGTGAAAGCTCATCTTGGTTCGGGCACTTCGTAAGCCGTGATAGGACGAATCGTGTCTTCATCAATCCGATCATAGACAACGATGATGTAACGGCCGTCGGGCGTGTAACCGAACACCGCTTCCTCTCCACTGGACTGGCTTTCATCCTTTCCCGTTGGATTGTTCAGCACCTCGCACACTTCGTCGGGCGTCAGGCCATGCTCGGCAATGTGCTGCACGTTGCCATCCAGATCGGCGTCGTCGTCCCAGATAATGCTGATGAAGTCCATCGCGTCACCCTTTCACTTGTTAGCATGAAATATAGCAGCCCGCGCGCGAAAACGCAATCAAACACTTAGCATTTTCTATAACTTGTCCAGCGCGGCAAGAATGGCTTCGCGTTCCAGCGGCGGAAGCCTTTGCAGGCCAGCGGCCCACGTGCGGACCTTTCGCGCGATGCGTTCGCGTTCGCGCTTCTCCTCGCCCAGGTAACGATAGTCGTGCAGCTCGGCCGGCGCCGGATAGTTCATCCACAAGTATTCACGCGCGGGCTGGTTTCGGCGGGTCATGGTGGTGAAGCTGATCACACGCCACGGCTCGAGCGCCTCGGCATACAGCGGCGACCAGTAGCCGGAGATTGCCACGGGGCAGGGCAGGCGCCGGATAGTTTCCAGCAGGTCGATGTGCTGGGCCTCGGTCATCTCGAAGCGGTAGAGCGGGCGCGAGCTCCTGCGCGTCGAAAGCAGGTAGGGCGGGTCCAAATAAACGAAAGTCGATCGACCGTCGCGTAATCGGGCGTCAGGATCCCGCAACGCGTGACGTCCACCGTCGCCCTTTAATGCGGCGGCCGCGGCAGCCGCTGGATCCGGTGGCGTCGGATCCGGCGGCTGTTCCCGGGCTGCGAATGAGGCGCCGTCGGCCGACACAATGCGATACAGGCCGAAGGCGTGTTTCAGCCACTGAATGCCGCAGCAATTGTGGACCTCCAACCCGTCGGCAACGCCTCCCAATGCCGCGGCCCGGTCCGGGCCGTGGAATTCGGCGGCGAAGTACTCCGCGACCTCGGGATCGATCTCGATAGCGACGGTCCGCCGCGCTGGGAGCTTCCGCCTTAGAACCGCTGCGTCTCCAAGGAATGGCTCGATGTAGACATCGTGCCGCGGAATCTGATTGATGATTCGCTGAAAAACCCCCGCGCCGGCTTTGCCTCCGGGATAGGGCATCAGTCGAACAGCTCCTCGCTGGCCCTCACGGCGTCCAGGGGCAGGTAGAAGTCTTCGGCAACGTGCAGCTTCATGGTTTTGCGGCGCGGGGTTTGGGCTTTCCTCGTTTGGGAGCGACCTCGAAGAGCTGCAACGGAATCTTGTGAGTGCGTGGCCTCTTGCATCCCCGCACCACTTCCACCAGCAGCCAATCCGGTCCGATCAAATTCAGCACGCGCCCGGTGTACCCCGGCACGTGCGGCCGCACGCTCCCATGCAGCCAGACAATATCCCCGATGGCTGGTTTCCAATCGGGTGTCTTGCGATAGAACGCGTTGCACCGGGTCTGAGCACGGCCCATCACTTTTTCTCCCGCAGCTCCTTGGGCAACGGATGGCCACTCGCGGCCATGAACAGACTGATCATTCCGCTTTTGGTCCCTTCCATCGTCATGCCCCACTCTTTGGCCAGGCTGTGGAGTTGTGCCGTCGTGTGGAGTCGGAAATAGGCTTCGGTGAGCGGGCCTGCCCGGTGCTTCGTCCACTCCGCGGCCAGGTCGATTTTCAGGTCTAGCAGGACTCCTTCCAGCACGGGAAGGGGTACGTACTTCGTAGGCTCGGGCGGCTCGTCGTCGCGGACCAGCCATTCCTTGATCAGATCGACTATTACTTGGGGCACGTGTTCATGGTCGATGGCGGGCTCGGAGATTTGATCCCACAACTCGGCCAGTCGATCGCTGTAGGGGTCTTTATGGGGTCGACGCTTGGGCGCCTTGCGGCCCGGCATGCGATCGAGCACCGTCTCCAGGTCTTCGCCGCGGCTGTGGTGGCGCATCTCGTGCGAATCCGTCCCGCCCGCCAGGAAATACAACGCAAGCTTGTAAGTCACCCAGTGCCGCGCAGTCAGCTTCCCGGCGATCAGTACCCGGAACCAATCCGCTCGCCACTCGTCCAGCCGGCGGCCGAACTGCTCGTCCAACTTCTTCTCCTTGGCCTTCTGCTGAGCGGCGGTGAGGGCCTTGGGCTTTTCGGATTTGCTGGCCTTAGCCTTGGTATCATCGCGCTTGTCCGATTGTTTGGCTGTCTCGGCCTCGTGCTGCGCCTGCAACTGCTCCCACAGCTTCGCATTAAACGCGCGCTCCTCCGTCTGTCCTTTCTGATAACTCGGCACCTCGACGATTTGCAGTTTCTCTCTCTGCTCTGCGGTCGGCGTGAAGATTGAGACGGAGCGGCCAAGCTTTGGCGAGTATCGCGAACCGTCGATTGCTTTGGTCACGTCATGGAGAGTGTGCGTCAGCCCGCACTCGAATTCTTCGACTGTGCCGACGCCATCGCGCTTGATGTCGTCGGCCACTTCCTTTAGGACCTGCGGATACTTGATCCACGGAATCAGGGCGCGGGCGTGCGTCGGAGGCAGCTCGCCCTTGAGGACGCGTTTTTGCCAGTCGTCGGGCAGGTCCAGCAGCCGTACGCGGTTACTGATGTGGGCTTGCGTGCAGCCCAACTCCTTGGCGAGGGACGTCTGAGTGAATCCGCCGCCCCCTTCGGCCGCGGGCATAAGCAGAATCCGGAATCCCTCCCCTTCCTCGATCGCGCTGAGGCCGGCCCGCTGGATGTTCTCCATCACCTGCATCACAAGAACCTCGGCGTCCGACAGCCGGCGAACAATCGCGGGCACAGCGTCCAGGCCCGCAAGCTTCGCTGCCCGCCAGCGGCGTTCGCCGGCGGCGATCTCGAAACGCTCGTCGCCCTTGGTCTTAATCAGCTTCTGGCGGCGTAGAATCAGCGGCTCGATAATGCCCGCGCTGCGGATCGACTCGGCCAGGGCCTCCAGCTCCCCCTCATCGAAATGCTTTCGGGGGTTCGATTCGCTCGGGTCGATCGATTCCAAGGGCACGTGGCGAAACTCGCCGGCGTCTGGCTGAGCTCGGACGGGCGCCACATCCGGCGGCGCATCCTCGATCGTTTGGATTCGCGACGCGCGGTGCGGCGCGACGGGTTTTGCTTTGGTTTTCCGCTTGGGACTTTTTAGCGCTCCGGCCATGGGAATCTCCTTGATGGGGACGAGTTGACCGAAGAGAGCGCCGGCAATCCCGGCGCTCACTTCGGCGGCAAAATGGTCAGCGAGCATTACGGCTCTCCGAAGTAGATGGGCACGTCGCGCAACCCGGCTTGTAGCTTGCCTCGCAGCGTTCCCTGCGCGAGCTTGATTGCCTCCTCCAATTCGCCGGGCACGGGGCGGAAGGCGATCTTCTGTAGCAAGGGCTGCGGATCGAGAATGCACCTGACGGGGTGTGTGCGGTCTTCGCCTGGGTTGTCGTAAACCGGTGTTTCCAACTCCACGAACTCGGGCAGCTCCACGTCAGCCGTCACTTCGGCCTCCACGTCCTTCCCGATCGATTCCCGACCGTGGCCGAACTCCTGGCGGGTCTCCGTGCCTGTGCGCCAGCGCAACTTGCGCAGCCCCTTGATGACATCATCGGGGAAGCTTGTGCCCGCCAGTTCAACCTTCAACAGGCTGGCGAGTTGCTTGGGCTGAAACAGATAGTTGCCGGGATCGCCCTGGGCCAGCCCCTGCAATACCTGGAACGTCGAGGCAAACGTGAGTGGCATCGTCACGCGCTCCCGTCGATCGTCATGATCGATCAGCAACACGACCTGGCGCTCACAATGGAAGACGGCGGGCCGGGGGGCCAGCGTGGCGATCGCAATCAAATCTTCCGCGGTGAACACCGTATGTGTTCGCAGCGCGGGCGGTAGCACGATGGGCTCGGCCTTCCCGTTCAACACAAGGAACGCATTTCGGGGGTCACCGGGCACTTGGACGATGTGGGCCAGGCTCTGCTTGGCGGCCAGCCCCACGATGGTTTCTATCCCTTCCTTCAACATTGGCGGTCCTCCATAACGTAAGAAATAGGGTCAACTCGGCTAACGGCTTTGCTCGGCCTCCTCGCGTTCCTCACTCGCAAACCACGCCTGGCCTTGGGTCGTGATGCCCAACGGGTAGGCCTCGGTCTTGCGCGGCGGAATCGTCGATTTCACGTCGAAGGCGACAAACACGCCCTCGCATTGGCTCTCCATCGCGCGCAAAGGCGGCAGACTCCTTGCATGGTTCACCTCACTGCTTTGAGTTTTCCCCAAGGTTTTTCCCAGCGACGTTGCCAGGCGATCCCTTGGGCTTTGCACCACGGGCGAAGCTTCTTAGGCGTCATCCAGTTCCGCCCGAGCTTTTCTTTGAGCGCGACGTTCAGGTCGGCGCGCATGTCGTAGAGTTCTTCGCGCGACACCCAACCGCCCCAGAGGGCAATCGTGGCGGTTATTCCGACCCAAAAGAAAATGCTTTCGTCCTGGGTCGTTTCAAGAATTCTCCAAGCCGTCGGTACGATTTGGCTCGAATCGCGCGCGTTGGGTTGTTGGGTTTGTTCTAAAGAGTCTTTAAGAGACTCTTTAGAACAAACCGTTGTTAGTTGTTGCGCAGTGTAAACCGGAGGTTTGTGCGCGCAACCCTCCTGATTTCCAGGCGCGCCGACGCCCGTTGTGGGCGGCCTGGTTTCGAACACCACGGTCAACGATTGATCGATCTGGAGAATGCGTCCGCGGACCTGCCGGCCATAGGTGTTTGCCAAATGGTCTCGGCAGAAGTTGTTTTCCGCGAAGATGGTTAGGACGTTTCCTTCGAGATTTAGGCAGCCTTGATCGAGCCAGGCCTGGCACGTGTCCGCGCCAAGTTCTGACTCGATCTCGGCCACCAACGCAGCCAGGGTGTCGACGTTCCCCGGCGCGCAACACGCTTTATCGATAACCGGAGGTTTGTGCGCGCAAACCTCCGGTTTAACTTCCTCTGGGGCCATTAAAACCGGAGGGTTCGGCGCGCAAGCCTCCGGTTTTCCAAAAGCCACAATCGGCGCTGGTGGTTCTTCTTCCACCTCCACGTGCAGGTCGAACAGGACCTTGTTGGCCGGCGCTGGCGGCCGGGAATCTGGATCCACGCGCGCCCGGCTGACATCGTCCGGGTCGAACAGGGATGCCTCCACGCCCCCGCGTCTGCCGCGCTTCGTCTCCCAAATTCGCATGAGGCCCGCGGCAACCAAGCTTTCGCACCACATACTGGCTGCCCGTGGTGTCCGCTTGAAACGTGCTGCCAGGTCCGCATAGGTGAACGAAATCGTGCATGGCCGTCGGCCCCCGCGGGTGTAGAGCCACGACCATGCAAACAGGACCTGCGGGCTAAGGTCGCTATCGATCATCGAATCTGGCACAAACCAAAGTGGATCGGGATCATCGATCCGTTTTTCACGCGGTAACATTGGGCGGCCTTCCTTGACGGAGCGTGTTTCCTTACGCGGTTGCCTTCTGCGGCATCAGCTCGCTCCGTAGGATGGGCACGCTTTTCGCGGCCTTCATGGATAACCGCACGTTGTCTCCCTTGATCGAGACGACGGTTAGCTCCACGTGCTCGTGTTGGCCGATCTGGATGCCCTGGCCGGGCTTCCGCGATAGCACGAGGTTGCCGACGGCTTCCTCCGGCATCTCCTGTTCTCTAATAACTGTGACCTGATGCAGCTTGGCTTTTGTGCGAACGTAGGGAATCATCCTTGCGGCCCTCCGGGGAATTGGCCTTCGCAAACATGGCGAAAGGCGGGTTAGAAAGAGCGGAACCAACAATGGCCACCACGGGACAAACAGGCCCCCGCGCAGCGATCGCCAGGGGAGTGAGCGAATGGCGTGCAAGGCGGCCGCGGCCGGCGGTCATCAAGTAGCCGCGGCGGCGCAGCGCGCAGGCAATCGATGCCCACGTGAGATGATGGATTTGATTCGGCGGCCAACGTCTCAGCGCGCGGAACTCATGGGCGGCCGAGCAAGTCTCGCTCATCGGCAGCGTGCCTCCGGCATCGGCCAGCACGGTGAGCATTACGGCGCTGGCAAGATTGACTTGCCAGCCTAGCGAATGTGCGAGGCTGGCATGCCCGTTCACGTCTGTCGTGATGGGCACTCCGTAGGCGCGATAGAGCGCGGCTCGCGAGCGATACGGTCGGTTGTGAATCGTCTGGCCGGCCAGGTCCACCGGATACCAGTACGCGTGCAGGAAATTCCGTGCGCGATTGATACGGCCCCTCAAACGGTTGCACTCGGCGGTCGCGGCGGTCACAGCCAGGCGGTTACGCTCGTTCAACGTGGGATCCCAGATGCGGGCGAGATAGGCCACGTCCCCCGCAGTGCATAGCACGTAGTTTTCGGGATCGTCGTTCAGCACGTTCCCATCGCGATGCACCACGCGCATGCCTTTGGGGATCGTTCCGCGGTTGCGCTCCCACCACCATTTCGCGTAATTCATCCAGCGGCTGGGGCGCTCATCGATCTTGATCATTCGGGTGCGCACGCGGTGCGAGTGCGTGCGAATCTGCACCGAACCGATAGGCAGCGGCGTCTTTGACCATGCCTGGGGGCCTCGTTGTCCCATTACGATGCCTCCTGGCGCCAGTCGCGCATGATGAGGCACCAGATGCATTCCGCTTGCTGCTCATCCAGATCGATGGCCAGCACGCACCTTAGACCGATGGCGGTTAGCTCGATGCGTTTCGGAGCGCGGCAAACGTCCTTCTCACGCGCATCGCTGATGAGCACGGTTCCTGGCGCCCAGTTGTTCCGCCGGCAGATTTCCGCGGA
>JBGTDH010000253.1:0-3289 GCA_041748435.1 Pirellulales bacterium | reverse complement strand
AGCCGCACTCGCCTCCTTCCGCCATAATGAAACTGGCGATGGCCCAGGCAATGGAATGATCGTTCGCCACGCCCAGGATCAGACCCTTCTTGCCGTCGAACAAACCCATGAGTCGCATCTCCTGCGCGTGGGAAAACATTGGCCACTTTGCAAGGCTGCAAGATAGCCGTTTTGCCCAGCGCCCTCAACCGTCCTCAGGGAGCGGCTAGTGATGCTCAGCGAGCGGCTCGCGGCGGCACACCCAGGAACTTGTCGAGCGCCTGGGTGGGCTTGTCGTCCGGAAGGCCGAGCTCGCTGTTGATCGTGCCGTGAGTCTTGCCTTCCGCCGCCACGACCGTGGCCGTTATGCCGGCGGCCTCAAGCGACTTGCCGAAAAGCAGCGATTGGCTCTTGGGCTCCGGGCGATCCGAAACGTACAGAATCAAAAACGGCGGGATGTGCTTGCCCCGGGCCACGTGATGCAACGGCGAGACATCGCGCTGCTCGGCTGCCGTCTTGCCGAATACGGCCAGGAAATTGCCCGTGTTCTTGGGATAATCGATCATGCGCTGGGGAATATCGTAGGCCGCCACGTCGACCGGCACGCAACCTTTGAGGATGGCCAAAGACAGCCCCTCGGCCTTCAGATAGCGTTCATCGGTGGCCACGAGCGCCGCCAGGTGGGCGCCGGCGGAATGTCCCATCACATAAATAGCGTTGGGATTGCCGCCATGCTCCGGGGCATGATCGTGGACGTAACGAATGGCCTTGGCCACATCGGCCATCATTTGGTGAATGGTAACCGCCGGAAAGAAGCGATAGTTGATGGAAGCCAGCACGAATCCACGATCGACCAACGCCTGGGGTTTGTGCTGCATCGGTTCTTTGTCTCCCTGCCGCCAGCCGCCGCCATGAATCCAGACCGCAATCGGACAGTTCTGGCCGTCTTTGGGAGCGTAGAGATCCAGCGTCTGGTGCGGATCGCTGGAAGCCGTGTAAGGCAAATCGCGGTGGACCTTCATCTCTGCGCCCACGGCGGGCACGGCCACGAGGAAGAGCAGCGGGGTGAGTGCAAATCGCATGGTTATTGCTTCCACTTAGGGTAGGCTACTTGCCCGGGCGTGGCCGCGCGGGTGGTGAAGAGCGTCTTGCCGGCGGTGATGTAGAGCGTTCGGCCATCGGGGCCGCCGAAGGCCACGTTCGTGATCACGTCTTCGGGAATCGGAATGCGCGCCTTGAGCTCGCCCTTGGGCGTGATGATGTACACACCCGGCGGAACGTCGGTCGTTTCGTGCGGGCCGCGCGGCACGTGAATGCCTGCCGCCACGTACAGGTTGCCCTCAATGTCCAGACGCATGCCGTCGCCGCCCCGGCCGGGAGCAAAGTCGTACACCAGGCGTTGATTGGACGGGTTGCCCCGCGCATCGAGATCATAACCCCAGATGCGACGGTTGCCGCCGATGATCGGGTTGCTGTCGATCAGGTACATCGTCTTGGCGTCTTGCGTCACGGCGATCCCATTGGGCCGGCCGATCTGCGGTTGCTGAAGCAGCCGCGTGACGGTCCCATTGGTGTCGATGCGATAGACGCCCTCGACTTTCATCTCCAAGTCGCTGCGGTCGGGGGCATAACGCGGATCGGTGAAATAAATTCGCCCCTGGCCATCGACGCAAATATCGTTGGGAGAGTTGTAACGCTGCCCCTCGTAGCGCTCCGTCAGCACTTCGTATTCGCCCGTCTTGAGATTGCTGCGCGCAACGCGCCGTCGTCCGCCGGGACCGTTCTCGGCGCCTTCGCAGTGCAGCAGCCGGCCTTCGCGATCGAACGTGTTGCCGTTGGTGCGGCCGCTATCAGCCCGGAACACGCTCTTCACCCCCTCCGGCGTGAGCTTCATGATCCGATTGCCTTCGATATCGGAGAAGTAGACATTTCCCTGGTCATCGACGGCCGGACCTTCCGTGAACGACAAGATGGTGGCGTTCTTCACGCCCGCTTCGCCCGCGGCGGAGGGCAAGGGGAGATCGAGGTATTTGCGATTCACCTTATCCCTCATTTCCCAGATGCCTTTGGCCTCCCGCTACGTGGCCGCATTGTAATTGGCGAAGGGAGCGAAGGCGAACTTGTTCCGCATGCCCATTGACTTCCGCTCGCGGGGGGCTGAAGCTGGCGCGTGTTCGTCGAACGAATCAACTCCGAGCTTAGTGAGGACTGCCGTGATGTCTTTGAATCGTCGTTCGTTTATGCAGGCCGCCGGCGCCGCGGTGCTGGCTGCTCCCGCGTTGCATGCGCAGGGCCAGGCCGCGCCGTACAAGATTTCGCTGGCCCAGTGGTCGCACAACAAGGCCTTCTTTGGCCGCGCAAATGTTGAAAAGAAAGACCCGTTGAAGTTCGCCGAGATCACCAAGGGCTACGGCATCAGCGGCATCGAGTATGTGAATCAGTTCTACAAGGACAAGAAGACCGACGAAGCGTACCTCAAAGACCTCAAGAAAGTGGCCGACGACAACGGCGTGACGAGCGTGCTCATCATGTGCGATGGCGAAGGCAACCTCGGCAACCCCGAGGAGAAGGCTCGCGGCACGGCCGTGGAGAACCACGTGCGGTGGATCGAATGGGCCAAATACCTCGGCTGCCACAGCATTCGCGTGAACGCCGCCAGCGATTGGAAGCGGGGATTTGAGGAAACCCAGAAGCTGGCCGCCGACGGCCTTAGAAAACTCTCCGAGATCGGCGACAAGCACGGCATCAACGTGATCGTCGAAAACCACGGCGGCCTCTCCAGCCACGGCGGCTGGCTGGCCGGCGTGATGAAGCTCGTCGATCATGCCCGCTGCGGCACGCTTCCCGATTTCGGCAATTTCAACATCGGCAAGCTCGATGCCGTGCCGGAAACCAGCTACGACAAATACAAGGGCGTCGATGAGCTGATGCCGTTTGCCAAAGGCGTGAGCGCCAAGTCCTACGGCTTCGATGAGCAGGGAAACGAGACCAGCATCGACTTCCGCCAGATGATGGACCTCGTCGTCAAGAAGCACAAGTACAACGGCTGGGTCGGCATCGAATACGAAGGCTCCAAGCACCCCGAAGCCGAGGGCATCCTCGCCACGAAAAAGCTGCTGGAGAAGATTGCAACGGAGTTGCGTGCCTAGTCTTTCGGCGAGCGGGGGGCGTAAGCCCCCTGGTGCGTCGAAGAAATGCAAGATGCAAGATGCAGGATCGAGCGTGCCCATATCTTGCATCTTGCATCTTGCATCTTGCATCTCGCATCTTGCATCTTGCATTTCGCATCCAGTCCGCTAGCAAATTTGTC
>JBGTDH010000252.1:0-5395 GCA_041748435.1 Pirellulales bacterium | reverse complement strand
GACGCCGACTCAACGAGTTGGGCATCGATGCCGACAGGATCAAGTCGTGCCTCGAACGCAAGGACAGCCCATGACCCACGGCGTTTCCAACCCACGACTTACGACCAACTACAGCACCAAAGTGGCGCTGTCCAACTAAGCGAGGGATTGTAGCGGCATGACGCTAGCGGTAGACGCACCCTCGCTTAGGCATTCGGGTTGTGATAGGCCCTTTGACTCGGGCAGATGGTCCTTAGGAGGCGGTCCAGGCAAATGATCAGAATAGTCGAAGCCTGCGATGATGTGTCTCTTGTTCGACCCTCCTGGCCTTCTCGGGTCGAGGAGACCGGGGTTGCGATTGTCGTGCCGGCGTTTTAATGAGGAAGCATGCCTGCCGCTGTTGGCTGCCGAGTTGATCGACGTCCTGGGCGGCGGTCTGTGCGCATGGGAGGTGATTCTGGTCGATGACGGTTCGACCGACGGCACGGCGAAAGTGATGCAGGGTCTCTGCGCATCTCACCCTGAGTTTCGCAGCATCATCCTGCCGCATCGGGGCGGCCAATCCGCGGCGCTCGTGGCGGGTTTCCGGGCGGTCCGGTACGGAATTACGGTGGCGATCGATGCCGATCTGCAGAACGATCCCCGCGACATTCCTCGTCTATTGGAACACATGGGCGAGTACGACTGTGTCTCGGGCCGGCGGCAGAACCGGCGGGATGGTTGGCTGCGCGGCATGCAGAGCCGTGTCGCTAACCGCGTCCGCGGGCTGATTCTGGGGGATGGCGTGACCGACACGGGTTGCACGCTGAAGGCGTACCGAACATCGCTGTTGCGGCAAGCGCCCCTGTTCCGCGGCATGCACCGCTTCTTGCCGGCGCTGCTTTTGATGCAAGGGGCGCGCGTGCTGGAGATTCCCGTGAATCATCGTCCCCGCGCGGCCGGCACGTCGAAGGTGCGCTTATGCAAAAGGTCGGTCGAGGCCACGGTCGATTTGTTGGGCGTGTGGTGGCTGAAGTCGCGGGCCTTAACGCAGTCCGGGGAAAGGGGCCTACCGTTCGTCGAGCGAAGTGGCGAGATGAGTGTCGATGACGCTTTCCTGTCGCGGAGCGACAGGGCTACGTAAAACATGAACCTGTTGTCATTGTGGGACTGGGCAAGCCTGGGGAGTGCCAGGGCCTCGAACGTGCTGGGGCCTTGGTATTTCCAGACCACGTTTGTGATTGCCCGCGGGCTCGGCCTGTTCCCCGGGGACTATACGCCGCGGGAGATGGAAATCGTGGCCCGCGTCCGCCCGTACACGATGACATCGACAGCGCGCGTGGTGGCGGCGATCCGCGCGGCGGAATACGTTGCCAAGAACGAGATTCCCGGCGCCCTTGTGGAATGCGGAGTCTGGCGGGGAGGCAGCATGATGGCCTTTGCGCTTGCGCTGTTGAAACTCGGGCGAGCGGATCGTCCGCTTTACTTGTTCGATACCTTTGGCGGCATGAGCGAACCCTTCGCCGCCGACGGGCCCGGCGCACGGAAGAAATGGAGACGCAATCAGCGGCCGACGCACAACGACTGGTGTTACGCCTCGCTGGCCGACGTACAACGCAATGTTCGGAGCACGGGCTACGACGAGAACCTCGTCCACTTCGTGGAGGGGAGGATCGAGGAGACTGTCCCCTCGCGTGCGCCGGCGCAGATTGCGCTTTTGCGGCTGGACACCGATTGGCACGAATCGACGAGGCACGAGCTGGAGCACCTGTATCCACGGCTGGCGAGCGGCGGCGTGTTGATCATCGACGATTATGAGCGGTGGCCGGGATGCCGCAGAGCCGTGGACGAGTACATCGAGCGCAACCGCTTGCGATTGTTCTTAAGCCGCATCGACTACACGGGGCGTATTGCCGTGAAACCTTGATTTCCCAAGTCGGAGATGTTGAAGTGGCGCGGATCATGGTCACCGGCGTCGCGGGCTTCATCGGCTTCCACGTGGGCCAGCGCCTGCTCGAGCGGGGCGACGAGGTCATCGGCATCGATAATCTCAGCGATTACTACGAGGTGAGCCTGAAGCAAGCTCGCCTTGATCGCCTGCTTGCCCATCCCGGATTCACGTTTCAGCATCTGGACATCGTTGAACGCAGCGACATGGACAAGGTGTGTCATCGCTGCCGGCCGCAGCGGGTTGTGCATCTAGCGGCTCAAGTCGGTGTGCGTCATTCGCAAGTAAACCCTCATGCCTACATGCATAGCAATCTGATTGGATTTCTGAACGTGCTGGAGGCGTGTCGTCAGTTGCAAGTGGAACACTTCGTTTACGCCTCGTCCAGTTCCGTTTACGGGGCCCGCGCGGTGGCGCCGTTCTCGGTCCAGGACCCTGTCGATCATCCCCTGAACTTGTACGCCGCGACCAAGAGGGCGAATGAGCTGATCGCTCATAGCTACAGTTGGCTGTATGGACTTCCCACGACAGGATTGCGGCTGTTCAGCGTTTACGGGCCCTGGGGCCGCCCGGATATGGCCATCTTCCGATTTACCAAGGCCATCCTGGAGGGAAGTTCGATCGACCTGTTCGATCATGGCACATCGCAGAGGGACTATACCTACATCGATGATGTCGCTGATTGGATCTGCCATACTCTGGGCCATATTCCGACTCGGAACTCAGGATGGTTAAACGAAAGGCCGAATCCTGCAACGAGTGCGGCCCCCTTTCGCCTCGTTAACATTGGAAACGGCACACCGCAGCAATTGACGAAGGTAATCCGGCTGCTGGAAGAGTCGTTGGGGACTTCCGCAATAACGCGATTGGCATTCAAGCAAGAGGGGGAGATGCCGGTTACTCATGCCGAAGTGGACAAGCCTCCGGGGAGTGTTTCCCTTTGGGGACCGACGCCCCTTGAAGAAGGAATCCCCCGCTTTACGGCCTGGTATCGGGATTATTATCAGTGCTAAGCCTCAGAATCCGCGTAGTCCCCCTCGTTGGCATAACCGGCGCAGGCGGAATATGCCGGGGCCTACACCCAAGAGAGCGGTTAAACGGCCGATGCCTGATGTAGCGGTTGCAAGTGTTTGGCAGCCGTCGAGAGGGCAAGGCGCATGGTGGGTCTCGAAGACTCGACCCACCCTACACTCTGGAGTCACTCGCTATGCTTCACTTCCCGTGCTGGGTCCGGACGCTGCTCTCGCTGGCATTGATAGCGATTGCGCCGCAGGCTGCCCGGGCCGCGGAAGTGAAGTGGCTGAGTGATGTCGATGCGGCCTGGAAGCAAGCCCGCGAGCAGGATCGGCCGATGCTGGTGTTGTTGAGCACCAGCAACTGCCGTTACTGCGTGATGCTGCAGAATGTCTCGTTTGCCGATCCGGACGTGGTGCAAATTGTTGAGAATGGCTTTGTGCCGGTGGCGGTCGATGCCAAAGATGTCGACTGGCTAGTGCAGGAGCAGAAGGTGGTGAGCTATCCCACCACGCTGGTGATTTCGCCCACGGCCGACATCGTCGATCGGATCAAAGGCTACCTGAAGCCGGAAGAGCTCAAGCCGCGGCTGGCCAAATCGGCGGGACCGACGCGCACGGTGTCGAAAGAGCGCGAGAACAAGAAGTAAGACGTGGCTACTGCGTCAGTTCTTGCCGGTCTTCTGGGAGATCCAGGCGCGCCACTGCGTTTCGAAAGCGGCATAGGGTTGGTCGACGAGCCGCTCGAAACGAGCCAGCGGTTCCTGCCTGCCGTTTTCACGGGCTACGTATTCGTCCAGAGCCTGGCTGCCGACCACCGGCGCTACCAACGTGAGGTAATGGGCCAGCGCGTAGGCGTAGGCATAATTGGTCTGGTTGCCGCGCTGGCCTCCGTGAGCCATCAAGAAGCTGCGATGATCGGCCGCCAACACTTGGGCCAACGACGAGGGATTCGCGGCCAGATCCGCGGCCACTACCAAGAGCGTGGCTTTGTCGACCAGATCGACGCGCAGCGTGCCGGCCTCCCACACGCCTTTCTCGAATATCTGGGCCAGCCCTTCGTTGAGCCAGCGCGGCACCTCGAACTGTGCCTGGGGATAGACGTAATTCTCCAGGTACGCGTGGAACGCTTCGTGGTGCAGCAGCGCCAGCACGCGGCCGGCTTCCTGCTGGATGGTAGTCTCATTCTGGCGATCGTATTCGGTCAGGCGACGCTCGACCAGGCTGATCTCCTGCTCGATCTGGCGGCGATAAGTGACGAGCGCCTTGCGGCGCGCCGTCTCGCTGACCGAGGGGACGCTCAACTGCTTGCGACGCTGCTCCATGCGCTGGGGCAACTCACGACGGAGCCGCTCCAGCTCGCCGCGCTGCGTATTGTGCTCCGTTTGCACCTGCGAGAGCTGGGCGGAGAGGCGAGCCAGGTCGCTGCCGGCCGCCACCAGATTGCGCTCGGGATGATAGAATGCGGCATTCTCCAGCGGCACGCCTAGTGAGCCGGCCAGCGCTCGATATTCCGCCGACGCGCCAAAAATCACGATTCGCAGATCCGGACGACGCTTCACTCGCGGAGGCAGCAGCCTCCGATAGGCGATAAACATCTGCTCCAGCCGCAGGGCCAGCCGCCGCGTCAGCTCTTGCGAAGCATGGCTCTGGAGTGTGTACCACGATCCGCTGCACTGCCATCCGGCGGCATTCGTGGCGAGCGGCGTTAGTGTCAGCTCGTCGCTGGGCACGGCTTCGATTCGACCGCGTTGAACATAGCGTTCGAACGCTTCCCGCGTGGCCTGCCGCTGGGCCGGCGTGAGGCGGCGAATCTCGGCGATCTCGGCTCGTTCCAACGGCCGGCCGACGCCAAAGGCGCCGCGCCCCGGCGGTCGTTGAATCTCGAGCATCCGAACCTGCGTGGGGGTCTCGGACTCGATCAGGCCGTCCACGGTCTTGCCGGAACGAAGCATTATTTGATCGAACTTCCAGGCGTCAAAACCCCACTCTTCGGCAGAGGGTTGGGCCATCGCGCCCATGCGGGCCGACAACAAGAAGCAGACGGCGATGCACCAACCTCGTTTCATGCGAGAATACGCCCCTGTTCGCTCTGCAGGCCTGGCCCCAGTAATCCACGATGTCGGCCGCGCGTGGCTCTGTCAAGCAACTGCCGTGCAGGTGGTAATCCAACCTATACTTCAGCCGGGCGTGTTCTCCTCCGCCGCGGCTTCCTTCCCATGCCTTCCCCGACTTTGCTGCCCGAACGGGCACCCCGTTTTCCCGCGTCCAAACAGCACGCATTGTCTCTGAGTCTGGAATCTTCCGGTGGGGAAGATGCCGTCTCCGCAACGGGGGAATTGCTCGACCTCTCTCCCGGCGGCGCCAAGGTGCTGCTCGATGAGCCGCTCCGTTTTCAGCAAGCCGTGCTGCTTCGCTTGGTGAGCGAAGAGCTGGGACTGTATCTGTTGCTGGCGGCCCGCGTGTGTTGGATTCG
>JBGTDH010000251.1:0-5965 GCA_041748435.1 Pirellulales bacterium | reverse complement strand
AACTGATTCCCAACTCCCTTGAACCCCTAACTCGACCCGCCACTCGCCCCCGGTGCGCAGGCACCACGACGGGGGCCTGGGGGGAAACCCGTCACTCCGCCCCCTTGGCAAAGAAAATCAACACGCCGGCAAGCGAGGGATATTCGGCGAGACGGTACCGGGAAGTTACGCGGTCGCACAAGAGTTATGGAAAACGCCGGCGAGGGTGCTCGATTCGCGGAAGATCGAACGCCGAACATCCCTCGCTTGCGCGTCGGGCTAGCCTGAGTTCATGAATAATCCGGGCCGGTGCGATCGGGCGCAGTAAATGCCTGATCGACGTCTGAACAATCAGGCCACGAGACACAAATATGGGATGGGAGTCTGGAGGAAGCGCACAGCGGGTAATGCAGGCGCTGGCGTCGAGTCTTCTCGTTGTCGTAGCGCTCTACTTCGGCCGCGAAATTCTCATTCCGCTGGCCATGGCGGTGCTGCTTACATTCCTGCTGACGCCGCTAGTCGATGGGCTGGAGCGCCGCCGCTTCCCACGAATATTGGCCGTGCTGCTGGTGTTGGGCGTCATCGCCGTGATCGGAGGCGCTGCCACCTGGATCATCGGGAATCAATTCGCAACTCTGGCAGCGGACTTACCCGAGTATCAACAGAATCTGAAAGAGAAGTTGCTGAGCCTCAACAAGGGGGGCAAAGCGTTTTCCAATGTACAGGAGACGATCAACGAAGTTACCAAAGCCACGCAAGACAGCGTTACGCAAACCGAAGATATTCATTCGGTGCGGATCGTGCCGGACGAGATCGTGCCCACGCAACGGGTCTCGCTCCTGACGAACACGGTGCTGACGCCGCTGGCCAATGCGGCGATCATCGTGGTGTTGCTCTTGTTCATGCTCCTTAACCGGGAAGATATGCGCAACCGGATCGTGCGGCTGGCCGGAAAGCGGCTCACGCTGACCACGCGCACGCTGGATCAGATCGGTACGCGCATCAGCCGTTATCTCTTGGCTTCGTCGATGATCAACGGGACGTTCGGCCTGGTGGTCGCCGGTGGTCTGTATTGGATTGGCGTGCATTACGCGCTGATGTGGGGCTTTCTGGCGGGCGTGTTGCGGTTTGTCCCCTATGTCGGACCTCTCCTCGGCGCAACCCTGCCGATCACGATGGCCTTCATTCAGTTTCCCGGCGACGACTGGCAGCACCTGGCCATGACCGTGGCCATGTTCGTTGTCCTGGAACTCATTACCAACAATGTTGCCGAGCCACTGCTCTACGGCCAAAGCGCCGGCGTCTCCACCGTGGCCCTGCTGGTCTCCGTGACCTTCTGGACCTGGGTCTGGGGACCCATGGGCCTGGTGCTGGCGGTTCCTTTAACCGTGGTGATGGCGGTGTTGGGTGAGTATGTGCCCCCGCTGCAGCCCCTGGGAATTCTTCTGGGAGACAAGCCGCCGCTGGCCGCGTTTGTCTCCTATTATCAGCGGCTGCTAGCGGCCGATGTGGAAGAGGCCGCCACGATCGTTGAAGAGCAACACAAGTCCGGCGGCCTGCTGCAGGTCTACGATCATGTCTTGCTGCCCGCCCTGGTATTGGCGGAGAAAGATTGCAAAGACGGCGACCTGTTGGGAGAAACGCAAGAGTTTATCTGGCAGACGACGCAGGAGTTCATGGAAGACCTGACGCCGCCCCCCGCGGCGGATGGCGAGAGCGAGGGCCCCGGCCTGCGGGCTCGCGTCCTAGGGGTGCCGGCCCACGACGAATCCGATGTGCTGGCTCTGGCGATGCTCCAGCAATTGGTGCCACTGCGCGGCGGGCGGCTGGAAGTGCTTTCCACGAGCATGCTCGTCTCCGAGACGCTCTCCCGCCTGGCCGACGACGCGGTCGATGCCGTGCTGATCTCGTCTTTGGGCCCGGTGGGTGTCCGGCAAACGCGCGGCCTGGTTAAAAAACTGCGGCAAGCGCACCCGTATTTGCCCATCATCATTGGCCGTTGGGGCTTTCAAGGAGACCGCGAGCGCATGATCCAAGGCCTCAAAGACCGCGGGGCAGATCAGGTCATCACCACCCTGGCCGAAGCCCGCGAGGTGCTCCTACGCCAACACACCGCCGCCGAGCCGGCCAGCAAGGCATCCGTCTAGTGCAGTCTGCCAATGTAGGCCGGTCTCTCCGAGACCGCCGCGGGTTTCGGAGAAACCCGCCAACGTTATGCGGCCGATGCGGCGCGAATCGATCGACCAAGCATTAATCGTCGAACCGTTTCTCAAACGGCATGCCGAAGGTTTCGGCGACGGCGCGGTTGGTCACGGCGTGATCCATTATGTTGATGGCCCGCGCGATGGGTTTGAGCTCCCGCGCGGCCGGCTCGATGCCGCGCCGCGCAATCTGCAGCACCCAGGGGAGCGTGACGTTGCATAGCGCGTAGGTGCTGGTGCGCCCCACCGCGCCGGGCATGTTCGTGACGCAATAATGCACCACGCCATGCTCGATGTAGGTCGGCTCGCTGTGCGTGGTCGGCCGGCTGGTCGCCACGCAGCCCCCTTGATCAATGGCCACGTCGATGATCACGCTCCCCGGATGCATCAGCTTGAGGTCTTCTTCCTCGATCAGCATCGGAGCCTTCGCGCCGGGGATCAACACGGCGCCAATCACCAGGTCGGCCCGCTGGAGCTGATCGCGAATGGTGTGGCGATCGGAAAACAGCGTATCAACGTTGGCCGGCATCACATCGTCCAGGTAACGCAGCCGTTCCATGTTGATATCCAACAGCCCGATGCTGGCCCGGAATCCGGCCGCCACGCGGGCTGCGTTGGCCCCCACAACGCCTCCGCCCAGAATGGTGATATGCGCCGGGGCGACGCCGGGCACGCCCGCCAGCAAGATGCCGCGTCCCATCTGCGGCCGCTCCAGGTACTTGGCCCCTTCTTGAATGCTCATGCGCCCGGCCACTTCGCTCATGGGCGTAAGCAGCGGCAGCCGTCCCTGCTCGTCCCGCAGCGTCTCGTAAGCCACGGCGGTGCAGCCGGAATTCAGCACGCCCTCGGTCAGTTTCCGATCCGCGGCGAAATGAAAGTACGTAAACACAATCTGGCCCGCGCGCAGCAGGGGCCATTCGCTCTTAAGCGGCTCTTTGACTTTCACGATCAGCTCCGCGGCGCCAAACACTTCCGCGGCCGTCTCCACGAGCACCGCCCCGGATTGCAGATACAGCTCGTCGGCGATTCCCGATCCCATGCCCGCCCCGCGTTCCAGCAGCACGCGGTGTCCGCCGCGCGTCAGATCTTCCACGCCCACGGGCAGCATGGCCACGCGGTACTCATCCGGCTTGATTTCCTTAGGCACGCCGACAATCACGAACGCCTCCACGGCTGGCAGATGCGAGGGACCCCGGGTGCATTTCAACAAAGCCCCCCGCGCGCGACAAGCCCCCGCGGCGGCGTCTGAAGGGACTGCATCCCAATCCCTAGCATGATTGACAATTCCCCCTTACGCGGTATTTTCCGATCTGGTCTGCAACTGCAATTGCAACGTGGGTCGCCACAAAACCAAACATTGGCAACTGCTTGGGGCTATCGTCACGGCATTCGGCGAAAGGCTCTCATTTTTTTGGTCCCGTCCAACACCGAGGATCGTATGCTCGAACGAAAAGTTCTGTCCCGGCTTGTCGAGGCGGGTTTCATACGAATTCGTTGAAGGCGGTCGGGGCCGATTAGGCCCAAGTAATACGCCTCTCAGTTCACCCGCCGACACGACTGGTTCCCGTTCAATCGCCCAATAACACCCGTTTTTGCGCAGTTATTGCAAATCTCCCAGACATTGTGTTCTGTGTTCGTTCGGCGGGGTGTCGGAGGACCGAATGATATGAACTCCGGAGCCGGTCGGGGGCGCAAGTGGCTGGCGGAAAGCGGGGTACAGAGTACTGAGTACCGAGAAGCCCTGGCCAGTTCTGGTCGGTTCGCCGGCGATTGACAATCGCTGCTGGGGGTTAGTACGATGCCCTCGGTAGTTGTGTCCGGACAGGTAGCTCAGTTGGTAGAGCACTGGACTGAAAATTCTGGCGGCTTCTCCGCCCAGGCCCCTGAAAAGAGCCTTTTTTGCGGCACATTCTGTGTTTTGCCCTGCTCCGGGAATTTCAGAATTTAGGGAACTTTCCGGGTCTTTCGGGACCATTCTGTATCGGATCGTGTATCAAACCCCGCTGTTCCCCAATCAGAGTTGGTTAGCTCGCGTGGCCCAGAAGTGTAGCAATTGCTCGGCTCTATGCGTGCAAGGGCGCTCGCGGGCCGCGTTACGCAACGGTTGCCTTCCCTGCGCTCCGCTCCGGTCGGCAACCGGCAACGCGGATGATCCGCTCGCTTCCTTGACGCGAGCCTGCGCTTTGCTGATCTGCCTTTGCCGCGAGCTTCTCCCTCGTGGCGTCTGTATCCCCTTTCCCCCACGGCCATGCCGAGAGCACCACCATAAAGAAAAAGGCGGTTAGAGCCCGCCCCTTCCTTTTTATTTCATTCACCAATCTTTGTATGGACATCCTACAGCACAGCGCCCATGCGGCGCAACTCATCATCGATAGCATCCACCACCGGCTTCCCCGCAGCGAATGCTGCCAAGCGTCCGTCGATATGAGCTACCCGGAGGATCCCGTCTGCACGCTGTGCGGCAAGCACTACCCGGAGCACAGTGAGACACGCGACGATCTGCCTGCGCTCAAGCAGCAGGAAATCGCTTACGACGATCCGCAGTCGTCGTGCATGTTTCAGCCGGGGGAGAAGCCCTTCCTCGCAACACCGGCGGCCATCGCCGCATACGGCTACGCCGTCATTCTGCCTTGCCTGGCGAAGTTGCAGGTCCTGGCCAAGGAGCACCGCGGCATCGACTACCTGCAGGTCTTCCATGACCCATCCCAACCGGAACCCCTGTGGTTTTTGGAGGACGGTCCGGGAGGAGGAATTACGGCCCTGCTGCCGTCAGATTATTGACGGCACGAAACGGGCGGCGGCTACTCCGGCTGTCGCCCTTCTTTATTTGCATTCCCCCTCGCGTAATGCCTTCAACACTTTGCATCACCGGCCGAACGTGGGCCTTCCGCCGCGACCTCGCCCGTCTCGGTGGCCACTGGGATCCAACGCCTTGAGGCGTGGCTCGTCCCCGTTGTCAGACGGCCACAACTCGATGCGCTGGCCACGATCGCCGACATCGATATCGCGGTCCTCGATCAATCGCCGCTGCAGGATTCTCGCCTGTAGCACTTTGTATTTCCTTCTCACTTTCTTTTTCTTTTATCCCCTTCCCTTTCCTCCGTATGGCAAACGCCAATGAAACATCACCGGCACACATTCCTGGTCCGTGGGAGTACACTCACGGTTCTGTCTGCGATTTGGACGGCTTAAATCTAGCCGACGTCAACGATGTTTTTATTCCCAATCCAGCCGCTAACGGACTCCTCATGGCTGCGGCTCCTTCACTCCTTACCGCCTGCCGGATGGCGATGGCAGCGATGGAGCAGAAGGGACTCACTCCTGATTGCGCGTCGATGAGGGCCTGCCGGAACGCAATCGCAGAGGCAGAATTCGTCGAATGATCCCTGCCCGGTCTCCTTTACGGGAGGCCGGGTTTTTTTGTGCTCGCCGTCAGCAGGACCGCTCGACTTGGTGTCTGTAACGCTGCTACGATTCTCGCGTGCATCGCTCCCCTAGACGCGCCGCCGTCCTCACCATCATCAACCTCAAGGGCGGCGTCGGCAAGACGCACGCCTCCTGGCTCATCGCGGGCGTGTGTGAGCAGCGCGGCCGGCGCGTGCTTTTGATCGACCTCGATACCCAAGCCAATATCACCGGCTCCTTCATGGACGAAGACGACGGGCAGCCGCGCGTCGATGCGCTCTTTCATCCCGGCGCGGACGCCAACCCCTTGCCGATCATCCGCCGCACGCGCTACGAGCACATCGACCTGATCCCCTCGAGCGCCGCTCTCGCCCGCAACG
>JBGTDH010000250.1:0-3635 GCA_041748435.1 Pirellulales bacterium | reverse complement strand
CACAATGGCGTTGAGATTCGGCTGCGAGGTCAGGCCCGAGAGCGGCGCCATAGCGCCATCCGCGATATCAAGACCCACATCGGACGCCTTCAGAATGCTTGCGACCTGGCCTCCGGACATATCGTGCGTATGGAAATGGATCGGAATGCCGATCTCTTGCTTGAGCGTCTTGACCAGCTTCTCTGCCGCGTAGGGCTTGCACAGACCCGCCATGTCCTTGATGGCAAGCAGATGCGCCCCGGCTTTCTCCAACTCTTTGGCCAGCTCGACGTAATACTTCAGATCGTATTTGGGGCGGCTCGGATCGAGGATGTCTCCCGTGTAGCAAATTGCGGCTTCGGCCAACGCGCCGGCGTCGTTTACGGCGTCGATGGAGACCCGCATGTTGGGGACCCAATTGAGCGAATCGAAGATGCGGAACACATCGATGCCGGCTTCGGCCGCCTCGCGCACAAAGCCCCGCACCACATTGTCCGGGTAGTTGGTGTAGCCCACCGCGTTGGAAGCCCGCAGCAGCATCTGGAACAGGATGTTGGGAATTCGCTGGCGCATCTCGACGAGCCGTTGCCAGGGGCTTTCCTTGAGGAAGCGGAACGAGGTGTCGAACGTGGCCCCGCCCCACATCTCCAGCGAGAATAGCTCGGGCGCGAGCCGCGCATAGGCCTCCGAGATGGCCAGCATGTCGTACGTGCGCATCCGCGTGGCCAGCAGGCTCTGATGGGCATCGCGAAACGTGGTGTCTGTCACCAGCAGTGGCTTCTGCTGCATCACCCACTTGCCGAACTTCGCCGCCCCTAGCTTCTTGAACCGATCGCGCATCCCTGCCGGCGGCGGCAACGTCGTATCGACCTCCGGCAGCGGCGCCGGTTCGTAACGCACATTCGCGGGCCGTTGCTTCACCAACGGATTGCCGTTGACGATGGTCTCGCCGATGAACGCGAGAATCTTGGTGGCCCGATCCTTACGACGCACAAGCTGAACCAACGCCGGCGTCTCGTCGATAAATCGCGTCGTGCATTCGCCGGCCAAAAACGTCGGATGCGTGACCAGATTCATCAGGAACGGCAAATTGGTCTTCACGCCCCGCACGCGAAACTCGGACAGGCTGCGCTCCATGCGGCGGGCCGCATCGACGAACCGCAGCCCCCAGGCCGTGACTTTGACCAGCAGCGAATCGTAATAAGGCGTCACAACCGCGCCGTGAAAGGCAGTGCCGGCATCCAGGCGAATGCCCATGCCGCTGGCCGAGCGATACGCGCTGATGCGGCCGTAATCCGGCAAGAAGCGGTTCTCGGGGTCTTCCGTCGTGACGCGGGACTGGATCGCGAAGCCGTGCGTCTGAATCTTGCTCTGTTCGCCCAGGCCGATCTCGGGATCGTCCAGGCGGCAACCCTCCGCGATCAGGATCTGCGTCTTGACGATATCGACGCCCGTCACCTGCTCCGTAACCGTATGCTCCACCTGGATGCGCGGGTTGACTTCGATGAAGTAGAACTTGCCGGACTCGTCATCGACGAGGAACTCCACCGTGCCGGCATTCTCGTAACCCACCGCACGGCCGATGGCCACGGCCGATTGGCAAATCTGCTCTCGCAGGCTGCGGTCCAGGTTGGGCGAAGGGGCCATCTCCACCACCTTCTGGTGCCGCCGCTGGATGGAGCAGTCCCGCTCCCAGAGATGCACCAGGTTGCCGTGCTTATCGCCCAGCAGTTGCACTTCGATATGGCGAGCCCGCACGACGAGCTTCTCGATAAACACCTCGTCGCTGCCGAAGGCCGTGAGAGACTCCCGCTGTGCCTGCTCCAGATTGCCGGCCAGCTCATCGGGCTTCTGCACGATGCGCATGCCGCGCCCGCCGCCCCCTTTGGACGCTTTGAGAATCACCGGGTAGCCGAGCTTCTCCGCCGTCTTCTTGGCGTCGTTGAGATCCTTCACCGCCCGGCTGCTGCCCGCCAGAATCGGCACGTGGGCCTTATTCGCCATGTCGCGGGCGGCCGTCTTATCGCCCATTTGCTCCAGGACTTTGGCCGGCGGGCCAATGAAGATAATGCCCGCGTCCTGGCAGGCGCGGGCCAACTCCGGATTCTCGGAGAGGAAGCCATAGCCGGGGTGGATGGCGTCGATGCCGTACTTGCGAGCCACGCCGAGGATGCCCTCGATATCGAGGTAGGCCCGAATAGGCTCGCCGGCCTTGCCCACCAGGTAGGCCTCGTCGGCCTTGAAACGGTGCAAGGCATAGCGGTCCTCATGGGAGTAAACGGAGACGGTGCGAATGCCCAATTCGTGTGCCGTGCGAAACACGCGAATGGCAATTTCGCTCCGATTGGCGACCAGCAGCTTCTTGATCTTTGGCATGCGGATTTCGTGAGAGGGCGGCATGAAGGGCGGAGAGGCGTCCAACCTATCCGCGAGGCGTCCCAAGCAGGCCTGCTACCGAACCGCACCGGCCCCCACCGGAGATGCCGGCGAACGCCTCCGAGGGATAATCGTACAGATTGTCTGCCTATTCGCCAGTCCCGGAAGATGAAGGCGGAAGGATGAAGGATGAACAAGAGTCCGGCCGCGCTTCATCCTTCATCCTTCCGCCTTCATCCTTCCGTCTAGCTCCGGCAGAAGGAATCGAACCTTCATCCCCTGCTTAACAGGCAGGTCGATTACCGTTATCCGATGCCGGACCGTGGCGAGTCAGGACAGTGGGGGTCGAACCCACGATCTCCAGTTCCCGAAACTGGCGGAATCCCGCTTTCCTACGTCCTGTGAATCAAGTGCACACCGATGAGCAAGATGAGGGATGAAGGATGAACCGGACACCAGAGAGCACCGGGTGGGAGTCGAACCCACGTTGCCGCGCTACGAGGGCGGAGTCGTTGCCACTGGACCACCAGTGCCTGCTTGTTGCTTACTGATTAGCCACTTCTCGCTCCGCTCCGAAGACTTCGCGTCGCGGCTAACCGCTCCTTTTCATCCTTCATCCTTCATCCTTCATCCTTCTTCCTTCATCCTTCATCCCTCATCCTTCTCTTCACAGTGGGTCGGGAGGCGCTCGAATCCTCGTCTGCGGTTCTTCAGACCGCCGCTACACCGTCTCAGCTACCGACCCCAAAGGAAAAGGCCCGCGTGTCTGTGACACCGGGCCTTGAGGCATCCGTGGTTCTGTGGACCAGGTGTCACCAGCGCAACCGACCGCGCGGAAACTGCACGGCCGGGAGGCCGCCGCCCGCGGGATTCGTTGCTGGCTGATTACCGGGTCGGAGCAAGCTCATGGCAGCACGCGAAAAAGCCGGAGATTCTCGAAGAACTCAGCCCGTCGCGCGGGCCTGTCAGATAAGAGACGCACGTAGCGGGAAATGGTTCGCCGAAAACGGCGATCTGTAATTCCTCGCTCCGCTCCGAAGACTTCGCGTCGCGGCTACCGCTCCTGTCATCCTGTCATCCTGTCATCCTTCATCCTTCATCCTTCATCCTTCATCCTTCATCCTTCATCCTTCATCCTTCATCCCTCATCCCTCATCCCTCATCCCTCATCCCTCATCCTTCTAAATAGGGGGATGGTGCTCGCAATCGCGCGCCGGCCCTGCCAGCAATGACATCGTGGACGGTTCTTGATTGACACTCGAAATCGCCGCTAGCTATAC
>JBGTDH010000249.1:0-6844 GCA_041748435.1 Pirellulales bacterium | reverse complement strand
GTTGTACGGCTCCCAGCCTTCCCATTCGAGATTCGGAAACGCAAGTTCCGCCTTGATCTTGAGCGTTCCGTCCACCGGATCCGGCACCTTGCCATCCGCCGGCAATTCGCGAATTTTAATGTTGCGGAACGACACCAGGTTGCCGTGATCTTGCAGGGAAATGAACCCCCGCGTGGGCTTGCCGAAGCCGGGCATCTTGCCGAACTTGCTCTTGGCCACGCGTTCGTCCCAATCTTTGCTGCCCTTCACGTACTCGCAGTACTTCACGCCGTTCATGCAGTGCTCGCATTTCTCCGGCGTGATCAGAATCTTGATCGTGTTCCACTGGCCCGCCGGCTTCGTAGCGTCGGTCTCGCTGGGGTAAAGCTGATACAGCCAGCCCGCCTTTTGCGGATCGTGCCCGTCTTTGTTGTCTTGCACCTGGATTTCCGGCCCGGTCTGCCAGGGCGTGTTGCCCTCCTCTGTCACGTGGTACATGATGCCGCTGTTGCCGGCGGGGGAGATGTTGTAGTCCAGCGTCAGCTCGAACGCGCCGTACTGGTCCTTCGTGAGGATGTCGCCGGCGCCTTTGTCCGCTCGCACCAGCGCGCCGTCGACCACTTTCCACCCTTCGCCGATCGTGTCCTTCTTATAGTTCCGCCAGCCGGCGGTCGTCTTACCATCGAACAGCAGTTTCCAGCCCGCCGCCTTCTCGGCATCGGTCAGCGTGTTCGGCTCCGCGGCATGCACAGCACTTCCCCACAGTCCGATGACCGTGGCCACCATCAACAGAAATCGTGTTCGCATGAGAATGTTTCCCTTAAGTTGTCAGTCATAATCTGGTCGTCAACCAAAGACTTCCTTTAGCGGCACACCGCCATCCACAATCGGCACGGGCCGTTCCCCCGCGTACAGTTCCTTAGCCGGATTGATCCCCAAGGCCCAATGAATCGTGGCGTGCAGATCCGGCACCGACACGGGCCGCTCGAGCGGCAGCCGCGCTAGCTCGTCCGTCACGCCCACCACCTGGCCGGTCTTCAAGCCGCCACCCGCCAAGAGGCAGCTAAATGCCTTGGAGTGATGTCCGCGGCCGCCGCCGGCATCGAACTCCGGCGGCCGGCCGAACTCCGTGGCCACCACGATCAGCGTGCGATCCAACAGCTTGTGCTGCTCCAGATCGACGATCAAGGTCGACAGCGCGCGGTCCAGCTCGTCGATCAGCACGTGCTGCTTAAGCTGCCCTTGATTGTGCGTGTCCCACCCAGTCCCGTTGATAAAGTTCAGGTTCGAGGCGACTTCGATGAACCGCACGCCGGCGCCCACCAGTCGCCGCGCCAACAGGCAGCGCTGGCCGAACTCCTCCCCATACGATTGCCGCAGCTCCGCCGGCTCGTTCTTCAGATCGAACACGCTCATGAACTGCGGCCCGGCCAGCTTGAAACCCTGCTCGGCCGCCGCCGAGTAATCTTCCACGGCCTGCTGTCCGCGGTTAGCGGCCACATAGCGATCACGCAACCGGCCGGCTAACTCTTCGCGGCGTTGCCAACGCTCGGCAAGCACTTCCGGCGGCCGCGTCAGGCCGTTCGGCCCCACATCGGTCTCCAGCAAGTACAAGTAACTGTGTTTCGCCCCCAGGAAGCCCGGCCCGCGCGTCACGTTGGGGTAGCCCATCACCACGTAGGCGGGCACCCCCTCCTCGGCCGTTCCAAGTTCGTGCGAGACAATCGAGCCGATCGAAGGATACACAA
This sequence comes from Pirellulales bacterium, assembly GCA_041748435.1. GTDB lineage: Bacteria > Planctomycetota > Planctomycetia > Pirellulales > JBGTDH01 > JBGTDH01. The sequence goes on along the minus strand of JBGTDH010000249.1, from coordinate 5,117 downwards.
CTGTTTCGCTGGTCGTGCGGCCCGTGTGCATGCGGTTCACGGCCGCGGCATGCTCGTCGATCACGTTGTGGTTCACGGTCCGCACGGGAATGGTGCGATCCATCAGCGGCGCCAACCGGCTCAGATGCTGGCACACCTTCTCGCCCGGAATGGCCGTCTCGATGGCGTCGTAATAACTCCCCGCCACCTTCTTGCCATCCCCCTTGCGCTTCGGATCGAACGTATCAATCTGACACGCCCCTCCCCCCAACCAGATAAAGATGCACCGGTCCGCCTTGCCTTTGGGGGGCAAGGGCGAATCGCCCTCGCCCGCGAGCGCCGGAATCTGGGAAGAGAGAACCACGGCGGCGGCGCCTTGTCCCGCGCGCTCCATGAAATGGCGTCGATTCATCGATAAACTTGAAAACATGAACAGCTCCCAGGATTACTCAATATCGAGTTGCAACTCGGGCCCATTCAGCGTAAGGCGGTACTTGTTCAGCACGTCCCGACCCAGCAATAGGAAATCCTCTCCTCGACCTTCCGTGACTTCGACCACGTGATTTCGTAATGAAGGTAGCTCAATTCTCACAACTAAGTCGGAACGCGATGCCGCGCGCCACCGAACCCCTCCACGGCGATCTTGTCATCGCCGCTCTCGACGACGCGGCCCTCGTGAACAGCGACGTACTTGTCGCGATGCGTTTGGAGCAAATCTGGCAGCATTTCGAGAAATGCCGCATATTCGCGATCCCATTTCTCATTCTTCGATGGCCGCGGAGGCAGAACGGGAGCGGGAAGCGTCTCGATATCGATGATTTTGTCGGCCGAGCTCATAGGGGTTTTCCTCCAACCTCGGATATCTCAATTCTACGGCACAAAGGCGAACTCGGGGGAGTTCACCAATGCCCACAGCATGTCTTCCATCCGTTCACGCCAGTCGGTTTGTAAACGCTGCGTGGGCGGGTCGCCGGCGCGGGCGGCGCGCTCTAGCTCCAGTTTGATGCGCGTGGCCTCGGGACTCAAGTGATTCGACCACGAGACCGTCGTGCGGCGCTGGGCCGCTTTCTGCACGGTCGAGCCGGGCGATACGATGCGGCGATCGGCGTAGCCCTCGCTCAATAACTCCACGAACAGCGCTTCTTCGTCCGCCGCTGCATCGCGGGAAAGCACTTGCCGATAGACGGCCTGCACCAGCTCGTTAACCGGCTTGTCTTCCAGGCTTAACTCCGTGATCCGGCTGTCTTCCGAAAGCCGCGAGATGCGGTTGCCCACCACGCCATGGGCAAGCATCAGCGGCTGCAACACTGTGGGATTCTCCTCACGCAGTGTGAGCGGATTCTGTCGCGATTCCCGCCATCCGAAGCTGATCAACAGATCGACGATGCTCTGCGCCACGGGCAGAGCCAACGCCGGCCGATCGCGCTCATTGGAAAGCGAGACAAACTGCCACGCCCGCCGCGGCTGACCCAGGTTCAAGAAGTCTGCCTGGGGGCGGCGGCAATCGGGATCGAGATTCAACTCCTCGGAGTGAAACTCCTTGCCCACCGCCAGAAAGAGCGAATCGACCATCTGCTCCGCGGAGAGCCGCCGCCGTGTGGGCGTGGCAAATAACTCGGCGCGATTCGTATCATCGTCCGTCTTCGGCTGCTCCACCACGCGCTGATACGTGTGCGACGAGAAGATCAGCCGCGCCACGTGCTTCAGATCGTAATCGTGCGTCATCAACTGGCGGCCCAGCCAGGAGAGCAACTCGGGATGCGAGGGATCAGCATGCGTCCAGTCGTCCACCGGCTCGACCAGGCCGCGCCCCAGGTAGCGCTTCCACATCCGGTTGACCATCACCTGCGCAAAACGCTCGTTGGTGGGCGACGTGAGAATGGCCGCCAGCCGCTCGCGAGGATCGTTCGCCTGACGCAGAACCTCCGCCGGGACCTCGCCATCCACCAGCGGCTCAAACGGCCAAATCGGCTGCACCGTGCTCCCCGGCTTCAGCGTCACTTTTACCAGCGGCTCGCGGGCGCCTTCCTTGAACGGCACCGTGCTTGTCGTCGGCACCTTCAGCGGAGCGCGGGCCAGCATCGCCGCCAGCCCGAACGTGTCTTTCTGCTTCACCGGATGATAGGGAGCATCGTGGCAACGGGCGCACTGCATCTCCACGCCCAGGGACGCCTTGGCCACAATGTTCCCCTTGGCCGCCATCGGCGAATCATTCTGCGTGGCCATCGCGAAGCCGGCCGGCCCACCGGAGAGTCGACTCCCCTCCATCATCACCAGCTCGGTCACAAACCGGTCGATCGGCTTGTTGTCGACGAACGACTCATAAATCCACCAGCGGAATGGGCCCGTGTTGTTGAGCTGCGGCTTGAGCAAGCCGGGATTCTCGGCCAGCACGTCCTGCCAGTAACTGGTCCAATGATCGGCCCAACGGGAATCGGTCAGCAATCGTTCGATCGCCCTCTGACGACGCTCCGCGCGCGGCGCTTGAAAGTAGGCCGCCACTTCCTCGCCGCTGGGAATGACGCCAATCGTATCGAGCGACAGCCGCCGCAGGAACGTGGCATCATCGATCGCAGCGGCGGGGCGAAGCGGACCGCGACCAGCGGGCGCGGCTTTATGGTTGATGAATCGATCGACCTCGTTCAACGCGGCTCGATCCTCGGAGCGCTCCGGAACGTCCGGCGCCTTGAGGCCGCCCACATGCTGCCGCGCCAAATCGTGCCGCAGGGCCCAATACTTTGTCTCCTCCGCACCCGCCGATTGGCGGGCCACGTGATTCATCTTCTCCAGCCGCATCCGCTGCTCGGTTGCATACGCCAGCCAGTTGGCATCGGTCAACGGCAGGCGGATCGATTGGCTCAACAGCGCGAGGGGCTGATCCGCGCCTGCAATCGAGACGCACAGCTCGCCCAAATCGGGACGCAAACCGCGGCCTCCCACAATGCACTCCAACTTGAAATCGTGCGGCTGGCCATCCAGCTCGATCTCGACCAATCGCTCGGCATGCCCCACCGGCAGCGGCCGCGCCTCCGGCTCCAAGGCCGCCGGCAGCTCCGGCACTTCCTCGTGTCCGCTGGAGTTGAGCGTCTGAAACGGCGTCTCGATTGTCAGCTTGCCATCGACATACACTCGCGCCGCACCCCGCGACCGCAGGAGCAGCCGATGCTTGCCCGCCGGCAAGTCGACGCGACCGCTGGCCGTGATCAGGAAAGGACTGGACCGATCGGCCAGCAGCGCTTTGTTGGAATATTTTTGCGGCACGCCAACGAAGGCGAAGCTGCGTTCAATGTATTGCTCCGTGAGCCGGGGCGGCGAGAAGTTCCAATCGCGCTTGTCCGGCACCCCTTCGCGAATCTGCACCAGCACTTCGCCCGGCTTCACCGCCAACGGCGCGATCTCCGCCTCCGCCGCATTCGCGCGATAGTGCTTGCTGAGTTGCTCGGGCGTAAGGGCCGTGCGATAGATCGCTACCTCGTCGATCAGGCCGTCGAAGGTGCTGGCCTTGGAGCCTCCCAGCGCCGAGCCGATCCATACCTGATCGTCGTCCACAACCGGGGGCTGATCGCTCACGCCTCCCATGTCCCACGTGCCATCCACCTCCACGCCGTCGATGTAACCCCGCATGCTCTTGCCGCGGCCAAACGTGTACGTGACGGCAATGTGATGCCACCCGGAGCCTTCCAGGAAACTGGCATGCGAGGTCCAGCGATGCCAATCCTTCTCATATTCCTTGTGGCTGGACGGGCGATTGTCTGCATCGCGAAACAAGAAGCTGATGGTGGCCGTGCTGGTGCCGCCGTCCGGCACGCCGCGCAGCCGCAAGGCGTAGTTCTGATTCTCTTTGGCAAAACCCGCATTGCCCGTGCGGCCCTTGCCCACCACGTAGATCTGCTGGCCTTCCTCGATATGGTTCAACGAGACCCAGGCCTCGAGCGTGATCGAGTCCCCGTCGCCGAACTTCAACGCACTCGGACCGGTCGCATCGTCGAACACGACCCTGGCTCCCGCGGCATCGAACGCCGCCGCCAGATTGCCGCTCTCGAAATCAGGAAACCGATCGGTCTGCGGCCCCGGCCGCCCCAGTGTGACGCCAGCCACTTTCCCGCCGAACACCGGCTCGCTTGCAGCCGCATCGGCCACGCTCTTACCGCGCAGCTCGTTAAGCCGCCAATAGGCCGCTGGCTTATCGACCATCACCGCTTGTGCGTAACGGCTCAGCCCTGTTTCCTCAGCCTGCGCCAACCGGCAGAGCGGGAGCGCACACAGAAACAGGCAAACGCGTGCGAAAGCGCGCATCGGGGAGAGCTCCAGAGGCAGGAGTCGCGGGCCAATTGAACACTGGAGTTTACCAGCCCTGCCGCAAACCCACAACAATCGTCTATGCGCATTCAGCAGCGGCACGCATGTTGCAGACGCAGGGTGTAGGGGCTTTTGAGGAGGATGTAACATGGGCATCGATCTTCTTGTCTTCTGTGCGATGACTGGTTTGATGACCGTAGCCATGGTGGCGGCATCTTTCGAGATGCCCGCGACGTGACGATCATAGCCTGCACACTCCCTAGGAAGGTGCATGGCGATGACGCTGACGCAATGATCACAAAGGGGGAAGGGATTACGCTCACCAATCCCCGCAGGCCGACTTTCTCGTTCACCCATCTACCGCGGAAATGCTGCCGGCGTCGCGGGGGTCGCAGCCGGGGGTTTCCCTGAGGTAGCGGTGATAAGACTGCGAGCGCAGCACGGCCGTGAGCGTTTGGAGCAGCGGGTCGTGCTCGAGGTGAGCCGAGTAGCAGAGATCGTAAGGTTCCTCGCGGATGCCTAGAAAGCTCAGGCTGGCTTCTTCACCAGCCAGGCGGTGGCAGACTCCGGCGTCGGCCAGGCCGCTGCGGATAGCTTCCGCTACTCCCCGATGATCGCGGGCTTGGCGACGCGGCGGGCGGCGATCGGCCAGCAATTCGTCCAGGCATTGCCGAGCGCCCGAGCCCGGCTCGCGGCCAATCCAGCGAAGGTCGGATCGCAAGGCGGCACCGATCGAACGGATGCGCGCCTGCGGATGCAGAACAATGCCCTCCTGCCACAACGCGGATCGCAACAGACGGTAACCACCGCCGATGACCTCCCGCACGGCGGCGGCATTG